>NZ_JBWONM010000027.1:0-8064 GCF_056450045.1 Hydrogenivirga sp. | reverse complement strand
ATAAGGAAGCTATACAAGGACAGCGTACTGGTTGGCTTTGCGGGGAGCGCTGCGGACGGTATGGCTCTCATGGAGAGGCTTGAACAGAAGCTTGAGGAGCACCGTGGGAATCTCCTGAGGGCTTCGGTTGAGCTTGCCAAGGACTGGAGGATGGATAAATACCTCAGAAGGCTTGAGGCTCTTTTACTTGCGGTTGACAGGGAGCACATGCTCCTTCTATCCGGAAACGGAGACATAATAGAACCCGACGAGCCAGTGCTCGGTATAGGCTCCGGGGGAGACTACGCACGGGCGGCAGCCCTCGCCCTTTACAGGAACACAGATATGGGGGCTGAGGAGATAGTTAAAGAAGCTCTCAAGATAGCCTCAGAGATATGCATATACACAAACGACAGCTTCGTTATTGAGAAGCTCTGAACTACCTGCTGAGAATCTCAACCTCACAGGCATCGCTCTCACCGTAGGGGTCCCTCTTACACTGCTCAAGGGGGATGACCTTCCAGAACTTGGGAAGGAACTCTGCGAAGTTTTCAAGTATCTCCCTTGCCCTCGGGCTACCTGTGTAGTTGTAGTGCTTCTCTATTAGGCTTCTTAGCTCCGATATCTCATCCTCACCGACGAGCCTGCGGGCATAGACGTAGGAGTAGTTCAGCTTGTGTTCAAGGGTCTCGGACTCATCCAGTATGTAGGCATGTCCGCCGGTCATACCACCACCAACGTTGTAGCCTACCTCTCCGAGAACCGTTATAACACCTCCGGTCATGTATTCACAGCAGTGGTGACCCGTCCCCTCAACTACCGCAACAGCTCCGCTGTTCCTCACGCCGAACCTCTCCCCAGCTCTTCCGGCAGCGTAGAGCTCACCACCTATGGCTCCGTAAAGGCAGGTGTTACCCATGATTACGTTTTCATGGGTCCTTTCAACCCCTTCGGGCACGAGGATTATCCTTCCACCCCACATGCCTTTACCAACGTAATCGTTGGCGTCTCCAATCAGCCTCAGGGTTACCCCCCTGTGGTTGAAGGCTCCAAAGCTCTGTCCGGCTGTCCCTCTGAAGGTCAGCCTTATGGTGTCATCGGGAAGTCCCTCATCCCTGTACTTGAGAGCTATGTGGTAGTTTATCTTTGTGGGGATGGTCCTGTGGACGTTCCTTATCTCGTACTCCTTCTCAAAGGGCTCCCCTCTCTCTATGTAGGGGAGAACGTCCTTGAGTATCTCATCGTTGAAGTTGGGAGCGGGGTTGTCGTTCCTTTCCACAAGGCACCTTCTCGGTCTGTCCTCGGGATAACCCTCAAGAAGAGCCTCCACCTTCATCCTCTTTGAACCCGGAAACTCATCGTACCTGACGACCTCAATCAGGTCCGTCCTTCCTATTATCTCGTCAAGGGACCTTGCACCCATCTGGGCTAATATCTCCCTCACCTCGCGGGCGACCGCTCTGAAGTAGGCGATGACGTTCTCCACCTTTCCCTTGAACTTTGCTCTGTACTTGGGGTCTTGGGTGGCAACGCCTGTTGGGCAGGTGTTCAGGTGGCAGGCTCTCGCCATCACGCACCCTTCCGCTATCATGGCTGCTGTCCCGAAGCCGAACTCCTCCGCACCCAGAAGGGCTCCTATTATCACGTCTTTCCCGGTTCTCATTCCCCCGTCAACCCTTACCCTTATCTTATCCCTGAGGTTGTTCTCCATAAGTAGCCTCTGGGTCTCCATGAGACCTATCTCCCAGTAGTTGCCTGCATTCTTTATTGAGGAGTAGGGTGATGCACCCGTTCCGCCTTCCGCACCGCTTATCTGAACTATGTCGGCGTAAGCCTTCGCTACACCGGCGGCTATGGTTCCAACGCCGTGTTCTGAGACGAGCTTCACGCAGACGCGGGCTTGGGGATTAGCCTGCTTGAGGTCGTGGATAAGCTGGGCGAGGTCCTCTATGGAGTATATGTCGTGGTGAGGAGGTGGCGATATGAGGGTAACGCCTGGTTGGGCATGCCTTAGCTTGGCTATGTACTCGTTTACCTTGTGTCCGGGGAGCTGTCCTCCCTCTCCGGGCTTTGCACCCTGGGCTATCTTTATCTCAATGTCCTTTGCGGAGGCAAGGTATGTGGGTGTGACCCCGAAGCGTCCGCTGGCAACCTGCTTTATGGCGGAGTTCTTTTCAGTCCAGTACCTCTTTGGGTCCTCTCCACCCTCTCCGGAGTTGGACTTCATGCCGAGCCTGTTGCAAGCCTCAGCTATCACCTCGTGGGCTTCCGGGGATAGAGCTCCCAGAGACATACCTCCAGTTACGAACCTCTTGAGTATCTCTTCCTCTGGCTCTACCTCCTCTACAGGTATAGGCTTTTCTGCCTTCTTGTAAGAGAGGAGGTGCCTTATGAAGGTTGGATGCTGAGAGTTGGCGAGCCTTGAAAATTCCTTGTAGTCCTCATAATCCTTTGTATCAAGGAACTTGTGGAGTGCTCTCACCACGTGAGGAGACCAGGCGTGGAACTCACCCCCCTTCCTGAACTTCATGTCTCCGCCGTAGTCAAGCTTCGGATCATCGGTTTCGTAGGCTGCATTGTGCCTTGCGAGGGTTGAGTTCTCTATCTCCTCTATTCCGTCCGCCTCAAGGGTGACGGGCGTTCCGGTGAAGAACTTATCAACGACATCCCTGTTGAGGCAGACGGTATCAAATATCTGGGCTCCGTGGTAGGAGTTGAGGGTTGATATTCCCATCTTTGACATAATCTTCAGAAGCCCGTCCTCCAGAGCCTTCTTGTAGTTAAAGACAGCCTCTTCGTAGTGTATGTCAAGCTTACCGCTGTCGCAGAGCTCCTTGATGGTTTCGTAGGCAAGGTAGGGGTAAACGGCGGAAGCTCCGTAGCCTATCAGGCAGGCTATCTGGTGGGTGTCCCTCGCCTCTCCTGTCTCAAGTATGAAGGATACCTTTGTAGAGAGACCTTGCTTCGCAAGGTGTTTTGTGCAGGCGGATACCGCAAGGAGAGAAGGGATGGCAACCCTGTGCTTGCTTATGTACCTGTCCGAGAGGATTATTATCTGGGCACCTTCCCTTACAGCTTCTTCCACCCTCCTCTGGAGGGTCTCTATACCCATCATGAGGTCGTTTATGGGGATCTCCTCGTAGAGGGCGTCCATTATGAGCTCCGATATCCTCCTCTCCCCAGCCATGTCCTGGAGCTCAACCACGTTGTAGCTCCTCTCCTTTGGATAGCAGATGGGTATGCGAACAACCTTGAACTCAGTCTGCTCTTCTATAGCCTTGAGCTGGTAGTCAAGGAGTATGGGGGAGTCTATCTGGAGCCTCTTGGCGTGCTCCGGTGTCTCTTTCAGGAAGTTCCTCTTGTGTCCGAGGTTCATCTTCAGGGACATCACGAGCCTTTCCCTTATGGGGTCAATGGGTGGGTTCGTAACCTGGGCGAACCTCTGCTTGAAGTACCTGAAGAGGAGCTTGGGCTTCTCCGATAGAGGGGGGAGGGGTGTATCGTCTCCCATTGAGAAGGTGGGTTCTTTTCCCGTCTCAGCCATGTACTGGAGGACGTTCTTTATCTCCTCCTGGGTCCAGCCGAAGGCTATCTGCTTCCTTATCCTCTCGGGGTCTTCCTTGGGAAAGCCGAGAGCCTTCCCCTCCGTGAGGTGGGAGAGCCTCAGGAGGTTCTTCTCTATCCAATCCCTGTAAGGCTTCCTGTTTGCGAGCTCCTCAAGGACTTCGTCGGTCTTCTTGACGCTTCCTTCCTTCAGGTCAACCACGAGGGTGTCTCCCGGTCCGAGCCTACCCTTCTCCTTTATCCTCCTTTCCCCAAGGTTTATCATCCCCACCTCTGAGCCGAGAACGAGGATGCCGTCCTCCGTCAGGACATACCTCGCAGGTCTGAGACCGTTCCTGTCAAGGTGGGCACCTATCTTGTCCTTGTAAACAAAGGCTATAGCTGCAGGTCCGTCCCAGGGCTTCATCAGCAGGGACTGGTACTCAAAGAAAGCCTTCACCTTCTCTGAGAGCTCGGGAACGTGCTCCCAGGCTGGTGGTATGAGCATGTTTATGGCGTGCTCGGGAGAGAAGCCAACGAGACAGAGGAGCTCAAACACCTTGTCAAGGGAGGCTGAGTCGCTTTCATCGTAAGAAACGAGAGGTTTTATAAGCTCCCTGCTGTCCCCCAGAACCTCGTGCTCCAGCTCGTTCTGAAGGGCGATCATCCAGTTCCTGTTTCCCTGGATAGTGTTTATCTCACCGTTGTGGGCGAGGGTCCTGAGGGGCTGGGCGAGCCTCCAGTTGGGTAGCGTGTTGGTTGAGTACCTCTGGTGGAAGAGGCAGTAAGCGGATTCGTAATCCTCTTCCCTGAGGTCTGGGTAGAACCTGTCAAGCTGGGGGGCAACGAGCATCCCCTTGTAAACTATCTCCCTCGTGGAGAGGGAGGGTATGTAGACCTTGCTGTCTCCGAACTTGTTCTCTATCTTTCTGCGGGTCAGGTAGAGCTTGACATCCCTCTGCTCTTCGGGAATCCCCTCCATGTCAAGGAGGAGGTGCTTTATCTTCGGCATTACCTTGAGGGCTGTCTCCCCGACCGCATCCGTGTCAATGGGAACGTCCCTCCAGCCGAGGACCTTTATCCCTTCCTTTACGAACTCAGCGACTATCTTATCCTCAATATCCTCGTAGAGGAAGAACACACCGACGGCGAGATTCTCAATTGAGGACAGAGGATAGCCGAGTTCATCTATTATCCTTGAGAAGAGCTTTCTCGGTATCTGGGTAAGGACACCGGCGCCGTCGCCGGTCTTTCCATCACCGCCTATCGCACCCCTGTGGGTGAGGTTCTTTACAGCCTCAACCCCCCACCTGACTATATCGTTGTCAGCTTTTCCATCTATATTGCACACAAATCCGACACCGCAGGAATCCTGTTCGTATAGCTTCATCCTCACACCTCACGCAAGAAAAGAGTATATATAATATAGCTTCCCTCCTATGATAAAGCTCCTTTCTTTTTAAATCTCAGGGGGTAAGATACTCACTATGGAAAGGGAGATACTTGAAGCGCTTAAAGAGGTAAGGGACCCTGAGATACCCATAGACATAGTCAACCTCGGGCTAATATACGGCATAAGGGTCAAGGACAACGTGGCTTACATAGACATGACCCTCACGGTTCAGGGATGTCCCGCCAAGCAGTTCTTTGCGGAGCATATAAAACAGAAGGTGCTTGAAAAGTTTCCTCAGCTCAAAGACGTTGTTGTAGAATTTGTATTTGAGCCACCCTGGACGAAAGAGAAGATCTCGGAAGAGGGAAAGGCTCAGCTGAGGAAGATGGGATGGGATATCTGAAGGATAACATAAAGGCTCTCGCGGAAGCCATAGAGAGGGAGTCTGTCCTCATCCACAGGGACGCACTCATAGACGGCTACAGGGACATCTACAAGCTCTCAAAGTTCGGCATAGACAGGATAATAAAGAAGGCGGCTGAGTACGGAGGGAAGAAGGGGGCGAAGACACTGAAGGAGCGCTACGGCGTTTACACCGACAGGCTTGATGAGGCGCTTGAACTCTTAACGATAATAGCTGAGTCCTCAAGGCTGATAGACCTCTTTGAGTACGACCTTGAGCGCATGGAGATACACGTTGAGGGCTCAATACTCGTGGAGGCAATAGGAAAGAGCCAGAAGCCCGTGTGCAAGCCCATGGCTGGTTTCTTCAAGGGGTTTCTCAGCGACCTCCTTGACAGGAGGTTTGAGGTTGAGGAGGTAACGTGCGCTGCTCAAGGCTATGAGAGATGTACCTTCAGAATAAAGCAAAAGTAGCTACCTTATAGCCATGAGCTTCAGCTCACACTCAAAGAGAAACTCATAGGCTTCGGCGTGAATCAGGGCGCTCTCCATGTCCCTTCCCCAGGTGTACAGACCGTGGGAAGCTATCAGGAAGCCGAATACCCTCGGATGGTCCTTGAGGTAGCGTCCGACTCTTTCCGACAACCTTCTCATATCCTGGTCGTTTTCAAAGACGGGTACCGTTATCTTTGTTTCATGGGTTTCAATCTCAGGAAAAGCCTTAAGCAGTTCGTAGTCCTCAAGCTCCACACTACCCTTGGCTATGCGGGATATGAGGGTCGCGTTTGGGGAATGGGTGTGAACCACAGCCCTCACCTCTGGGAAGGTTCTGTAGATGAGTGTGTGAAGGAGGGTCTCCGCGGAGGGCTTCTTATCCTCAAGGGGTCTTCCCTCCATATCAACGAAGAGGATGTCTTCGGGCTTTAGCCTTCCCTTGTGCCTCCCCGAAGCTGTTATGGCTATCCTGCCATCCTCAAGCCTGATGGATATGTTCCCGCTCGTTGCAGGTACCCATCCCTTTGAGTCAAGAAACCTTCCAGCCCTTACTATCTCCTCCACAGCTTGATTCATGATATCTGCCTCCTACGTCCAGAGGTGCCTATCCCAGCTGACAGGTTTATATTATCTTGGATCAACTTACGGAGGTGAGAGTATGGACAGGTACGAGAGCCTTATCATAGATCTCTACAGCAAGGCAAAGGAGTACAAACCCCTTACAAGGGAGGAGGCTCTTTCAATACTTGAGCTACCCGACGACTACGTGCCCTTCCTCGTTCACTTTGCCCAGAAGATAAAGAAGCAGTTCTTCCCCGAGAACGAGCTGGAGTTCTGCTCAATAATAAACGCCAAGAGCGGTGCCTGTTCGGAGGACTGCAAGTTCTGTGCCCAGTCCAAGTTCTACAAGACGCCCATAAACGTTTACAACCTCGTTCCGAAGGAGGAGATAGTTGAGGGTGCGGAGAGAGGGGTTGAGTTCGGTGCCAACAGGTACTGCGTGGTCCTCGCCGGAAAGCAGGCAACCCCCGAAGAGGTTGACAGGATAGCCGAGGCGGTCAGGGAGGTGAAGGAGGTTGAGAAGCTTCCCATAAACGTCTGCGTCTCCGCAGGAACTATGGATGAGGAGAGCCTCAGAAAGCTAAAGGAGGCGGGCGTAAGAAGGATAAACCACAACCTTGAAGCGAGCAGGAACTTCTTTCCGAAGATAGTCACCACCCACAGGTGGGAGGACAGGTACGAAACAATAAAGAGGATAAAGGAGGTGGGATTATCAACCTGCTGTGGCGGTATATTCGGCATGGGTGAGAGCAAGGAGGACAGGGTTGACCTCGCCCTGACCTACAGGGAGCTTGAGGTTGACTCCATACCCCTGAACTTCCTGATGCCCATACAGGGAACTCCCCTTCAGGATGCCCCGGGCATAACACCCCTTGAGGCTCTCAAGGTTATAGGCATGTTCAGGTTTACAAACCCGAAGGCTGAGCTCAGGCTCTGCGGAGGCAGGGAGCAGAATCTGAGGGACTTCCACGGCATGGCTGTCCTGATGACGAACGCCATGATGGTAGGCGGGTATCTTACCAGAGCTGGAAGGGACATAAAGAAGGACTATCAGCTCCTTGAGGACCTGAGGGCGAAGAGGAAGGAGGCTCTTGTATAGCTCAATGAAGACGGGTGTCCTTCTTCTCAACATGGGCGGACCAGACAGCCTGTCCGCCGTTGAGCCCTTCCTCTACAACCTCTTCTCAGACCACGACATAATAAGGATACCCAGACCCGTTCAGAAACCCATCGCGTGGCTGATAGCCAAATTCAGGGCTAAGAAGACCCGCCACTACTACGAGCTCATGGGTGGGAAGTCTCCCCAGAGGGAGCAGACTGAGGAGCAGGCGAGACGTCTTCAGGAGCTGCTCGGGGAGGGATACAGGGTTGAGGTTGCTATGAGGTACTGGCACCCTTTCACTCAGGAGGCGCTTGATAGACTCTTTGAGGAAAGGATAAGGAGGCTCATCCTCCTTCCCATGTATCCCCAGTACTCCTCAACCACAACGGGTTCCTCCTTCAAGGAGTTTGAGAGGGTTTACAGAGGGGGAGGCTATCCCCAGGTTCCCGTAGTCAAGGTTGAGAGCTACCACAACCACCCCCTCTATATTGAGGCTATGGTCCAGAACATAAAGGAAAACCTTCCCAACTGGAGGGATTACCACTTCCTCTTCTCAGCCCACAGCCTTCCCATGTATGTCATTGAGGAG
>NZ_JBWONM010000026.1:0-9437 GCF_056450045.1 Hydrogenivirga sp. | reverse complement strand
TCCAGTACCTTTACCACATATTCCTGATAAACAACGCGGAGATCACAGAGGAGATTGAGAAGATTGCCCGTCAGGAGATGCGCCACATGAAGTGGTTTGCCCAGAAGGTGGTTCAGCTTGGAGGTGAGGTTGAGCTGAAGAGGGTTGAGGAGGCTATAAAGGTGGGCGGTCCCGACTGGGCGAGTATGCTGGAAAAGGATGTAGATGCGGAGCAGCTTGCCATAGATACCTACACGGAGCAGTTGGAGGTTGTCAAGGACGACTCTGTGAGGAAGCTCTTGGAGAGGGTCATAAGCGATGAAACCCAGCACAGGCACGAGTTCTCTGAGCTCCTTGAACAGGTGAAGGGCATGGAGCTAAGTGAGGAGGAAAGGAAGGAGGCGGACGAGAAGACGGCAGTGCTTATAAACAAGCTTCTCCAGGAAGAGTACAGGATAATCCTTGACTACCTCAAGAACTTCTTCCACTCAAAGAACTGCGAGTACAAGGACATAATGCTGGACCTCGCCATTGAGAGCATGGTTCATATGGGGGAGCTGGGAGAAAGGCTCGGAGAGATGGGTGTTACCCCGGACCTCAGCATGCCCGAGATAAAGGGTTCAGGAAGCGTGGAGGAGCATATACTCTACGAGGAGGCATCGGGCAGGGAGTACACCGACATCACCAAGGAGGTCTCCGATCCCTCCCTCAAGAGGCTCCTTGAGTGGATAAACTCTCAGGAAGAGTATCACAGGCAGAGGCTTTTGGAGTTCATGAGGAGGATGAGGAAGCTCACCGTAGGTGACCTTAAGAAGAGAGATTGAGCCTTCCCTCAAGGTCCCTTATGAAGTGATTTGCCGTCCTTCCGGAGAAGCTACCCCTCTCGGTAGCCCACCTGAGAGCTTCGCTCTCAAGCCTCTGGCTATCTACCCTCAGTCCCCTCCTCCTTGCCAGCTCCCTGACTATGCTCAGGTACTCCTCCTTCCCAAAGGCAAAGAAGCCAAGCCTTATACCGAAGCGGTCTATAAGAGATATCCTCTCCTGAAGGCTCTCAGAGGGAAACTTCTCCTCCACCTCAAGGTCGGGGATGAGGTGTCTCCTGTTGGAGGTTGCGTAAACGAGAACGTTTGGAGGCCTCTCCTCAATATCGCCCTCAAGGAGGGACTTCAGAAGCTTGAAGCTGTCCTCCTCGGGCTGGAAGGATAGGTCGTCAAAGAATAGGATGAACCTCTGCCCCCTTCCCCTGAGAACGCCGTAGAGATCTGAAAGGGAGGGTATGTCGCTCTTTTGTACCTGAACTATGCGAAGACCAAGAGCTCCGTAGGGCTTTAGGAGGGACTTCACGAGGGAGGACTTCCCTGTTCCCCTCTCACCCCAGAGGAGGACATCGTTAGCGGGCAAGCCTCTAACGAACTGCTCTGTGTTCCTGAAGAGGATCTCCTTCTGTCTGTCCACGTGCATCAGCTCCTCTGGGTCTGGGATTGATGGATGGGGCACGGGCTCCAGCTTCCCTCCCTTGAGCCTAAAGGCAAAGTGCTTTGTAAAGAACTCATCCGTGTACTCCCCCTTTTCAAGGGAGGGCATGAGAATCCTCAGAAGTTCCTCAATCCGCTCCATGACTGAATAGGATTATAATTTCCCCTATCCTAAGAGGGAAGGGCTTGACTTTATAAGGATATTAGAATATTCTAATATCCTAAATCGGAGGGTACGAGGTATGGTATGGATACTCCTTCTTCTCATCGCTGGCTTTGGCTTCTCCCAGGAGCTTACCCTTGAGAAGGTCCTCAGGGATACACTGGAGAGAAACCTTGAGATAAAGGCTCTGAGGCACGAGCTCAAGTACTACGAGAGGGAGTACCTCTCTGCAAGGGCTAAGCTCTTTCCAAACCTCAAGCTTGAGGAGAGTTTTACGAGGACTGACATACCCGCCTTCGTCCTCTTCACTAAGCTCAACCAGGAGAGGGTTCAGCCTGCAGATTTTACCCCTTCAAACCTCAACGACCCTGATGCTGTAAGTAACTTTGAGACGAAGCTGAGCCTTGAGGTTCCCCTCTGGATGGGGGGTAGGATAAGAGCTTACAGGGACATGGCTCTCTTTAAGAAAAAGGCACAGGAGAAGAGTACGGACAGGAAGGAAGAGGAGGTCCTCTTCAGAGCTTACGAGGCTTACCTGAGAGCCTCCCTCTCAAGGTCGGCGGTGGGCGTTGCTACCAAGAACGTGGAGGATGCCCGTGAACACCTTAGGCTTGCTCAGAGGCTTCGCAGGGTAGGGATGGCGCTCCTGTCTGACGTTCTCAGGGCTAAGGTATTCCTGAGCAAGGCTGAAGAGGCTCTCACCGAAGCTGAGAACAACTACGAGCTCTCCCTAAAGGCTCTCGGTCTCGTTGCCAACACCGACTACAGCGGTATGGAGGTTCCCAGGTTAAAGGAATGCCCCCAGCTTGACAAAGAGGAGCTAAAGAGAAGAGCTCTTGAGAAGAGGGAGGACCTGAAGGCTATGGATGATTACATAAGGGTAATGAGGGAGAGCTACAGAGCATCCCTCTCGGGTGTCCTTCCTCAGGTGGTAGCCTTCGCCTCCTACAGCCTCTACGATAAGGACACCCCCTTAGGCTCCGATGGGAAGGGATACATGTTCGGTCTCAGCCTTACCCTGAGATTCAATACAGGACTCTCAGACATCCACAGGGCAAGGAGCTTCAAGGACAGGGAGAGGGCTCTCGTGAGCAGGAAGGAGTTCCTTAAGAGGGCGATACTGTTCGGTATTGAGAAGGCGTACTCGGAGTATGAGACAGCCCTCAGCTCCCTGAAATCAGCTCAGGTGAGGGTCAGGTCTGCGGAGGAGGTAGTCAGGATAGTGGGCAAGAGGTATGAAAGCGGGCTCGCCCGAATGGTTGACCTCCTTGACGCCCAGACCCAGCTTGAGAACGCAAGGCTTGATTACATACAGGCTCTTTACAGGTGCAATCTCAGCTATGCCAAGGCTCTGCTTGAAGCAGGTCTCATCAAGGAGGTGCTCAGATGAGAGGTCTTATGAAGTATTTTTTCTTCCTCTTCATTCCCGTTGTTCTGATAATACTCTGGCTTTCGGGGGTCTTTCATCCCAGGATATCCGCCAAGGAGATAACCCGTGAGGGAAAGGTCGTCAGGGAGCTGAAGATAGGAAGGGTGAAGGTTGTAGATAGAGGTCATGTTTCCTTTGCCGGCACGATCGTTCCGACAGACAGGGCAGAGATATCCACGAGAAGTATGGGGTACGTGAGCTACGTTGGCGTGAAGGAGGGTCAGTACGTCAGGAAGGGAGAGCTTCTGCTCAGGATTGACCCCCGGGACACTAAGGCGCAGATAGAGGCAGCCCGGCAGAGGGTTGTTCAGGCTCAGAAGCAGTACAAGGCTGCCTTGGCTCAGTACGAGGCTGCCGAGAAGACCTACAGGAGGTTCAAAGCTCTCCTTAAGGCTGGCGCCGTCACACCCCACGAGTTTGACCAGGTTGAGGCTCAGTACAAGGCTGCTAAGGCACAGCTTGAGGCTGCAAGGTCTGGGGTGGAAATGGCGAGGCAGAACCTGAAGGCTGTACAAGCCAACCTTTCCTACACAGAGGTCAGAGCCCCCTTCAGCGGTTATGTTGTCTCCAAAGGTGTTGATGTGGGAGACATAGCCAGACCCGGCTATCCCCTCCTCGTCATGGAGAAGACCCCTTACAGGGTTGAGGTAAGCCTCCCAGAGAGACTCTACGGCAGGGTGAAGGTTGGGGATACCCTTCTTGTTTACGTGGAGAGCCTTAAGAAGAAGACCTATGCAAAGGTTGTGGAGGTACAGCCCTCCGTTGACCCCTTCAGCAGGACCTTCAGGGTAAAGGCTCTCCTCAGGGATAGGGACATCAGGAGCGGCTTCTACGTGAAGGTCTTCGTGGAGGAACCCGTCGGCAGGATGGTCCTCGTTCCCAAGGAGGCTGTTTACAAGAGGTGGGACTTTACCGGCGTCTGGGTGGTGAAACCTGACAAAACCCTTGAGCTCAGGTTGGTGAGGCTGGGAAGGAGGATAGACGGATACGTAGAGGTCCTCTCGGGACTTGAAGGGAATGAGAGGATAGTGGTGGATGGACTTGAGAGAGCCTGTGAAGGTTGCAGGGTAGGAGGTTGATGGGATGTACGGATTAGCGGGAAGGCTCGCCCACTACTTCATAGACTCAAAGCTCACTCCCATACTCATACTCGTCTCCTTAGCCCTCGGCTTCTTTGCGGTTCTCACAACGCCTAAGGAGGAAGAGCCCCAGATAGTTGTTCCCATGATTGATATCTTCATCTCCTACCCGGGGGCAACGCCGGAGGAGGTTGAGAGCAGGGTAGTTATACCCCTTGAGAAGAAGCTCTGGGAGCTCAAGGACATAGAGTACATCTACTCCGCCTCAATGAACGATATGGCTATAGTTACGGCGAGGTTCTACGTAGGAACCGACCCGGTAAAAGCTCTCGTTGACCTGAACTCAAAGATGATGTCTGCTATGGACCTGGCTCCGCCAGGTGTTGTTCTCCCGCCCCTCATAAAGCCCATGTCAATAGATGACGTCCCCATAGTAACCCTGACCCTCTGGGGTGAGGGATATGACTGGTACTCCCTCAGGAGGCTCGCCGCCACACTCCAAAACGAGATAAAGAAGATTGAGAACGTTGCGGACGTCTTCATAGTTGGGGGGACGCCGAGGGAGATAAGGGTTGTCCTTGACCCCCAGAGGCTTGAAGCCTACAGGTTGTCCCCCCTCTATATAGCCAAGCTCCTCAGGAGTGCCAACGCTCAGGCTATAAGCGGCAAGGTCAACAAAGGCAACAGGGAGTATCTGATAAAGGTAGGAAACTTCTTCAAGTCAAAGGAGGATATAGAGAACCTCGTTGTGAGCGTTCAGAAAGGAAGGGTCGTATATCTCAAGGATGTGGCGCAGGTTCTGGACGGACCTTCGGAGATAAAGGACTACGTCCTGATGGGTCTTGGACCCTCAGCCCATCACAAGGGAATAGAGGGAGAGCCCGGGAAGCTCCTTCCCGCAGTCACCTTAGCTGTCTCAAAGAGGAAGGGAACGAACGCCGTTGATGTCGCCGAGGAGGTCCTCAAGCTCGTTGAACACACGAAAGGCAGGATAATTCCCAGGGATGTGAACATCACCGTTACGAGAAACTACGGTGAGACCGCAAAGGAGAAGGCTGATGAGCTCCTTGAGCACCTTCTGATAGCAACCTTCTCGGTCATACTCCTCATAGCTGTAGCCCTCGGTGTGAGGGAAGCTCTCGTTGTGGGAATAGCTGTGCCGGTTACCTTAGCTATAGCCCTCTTCCTGAGCGAGATGTACGGCTTCACCCTCAACAGGGTCACCCTCTTTGCCCTCATATTCGCCATAGGGATACTCGTGGACGACGCAATCGTGGTTGTGGAGAACATCCACCGCTGGTTTGAGATGCAGAAGCTCCCACCCAGGGATGCCATAGTCAGAGCTACCGACGAGGTGGGAAATCCTACCATCCTCGCGACCTTCACGGTCATAGCGGCACTTATGCCGATGGCTTTCGTGACAGGTCTTATGGGTCCCTACATGAGACCCATACCCATAAACGCTTCGGTGGCGATGTTCTTCTCACTCCTCGTTGCCTTCATAATCACTCCCTGGGCTTCCTACAAGTTCCTTAAGAAAGAGAGGAAGCATGAAGAGATCGACGTAAGGAAGACCTTCTTCTGGAAGGTGTACTCAAGGATAATGGCGCCCATGCTCATGAGCAGGGTAAAGAGGTACGCCTTCTACGGCTTTGTTGTGGCACTGCTCGGAGCCTCAATGATGATGTTCTTCGCAAAGGCTGTGGTCGTGAAGATGCTCCCCTACGACAACAAGTCAGAGCTTGAGGTCGTCTTAGACATGCCGGAGGGGACTACCCTTGAAGAGACCCTTCGGGTGGCAAAGGAGATAGGGGAGCTCATATCACGACAGAATATAGTGACGGACTACCAGATATACGTTGGTACAGCAGCTCCCTTTAACTTCAATGGGCTCGTAAGACACTACTACCTGAGACAGGCTTCCAACTTTGCACAGGTACAGATAAACCTGATAGGAAAGCACGACAGAAAGGAACAGTCCCACCAGTTCGCCAAGCTGATAAGACCAAAGGTTCATGAGATAGCCAGAAGACACAGCGCCAAGTACGTGGCTGTCGTTGAGGTCCCGCCAGGACCGCCGGTTCTATCTCCCATAGTTGCAGAGGTCTACGCTCCAGACAGGGAGGTTCAGAAACGCTTTGCCCTCAAGGTCCTTGACCTCTTCAAAGGGACCAAGAACATAACGGATGAGGGCATATACCTTGAACGCCCCGCCCCCATGCTGAGCTTCAGGGTTAAAGAGGACAAGGCTAAGTTGAGTGGCTTTTCCAAGGAAGAGATAGTGATGACTATGCGTGCCCTGATAGGGGGTATGCAGGTGGGAGTCCTCCAGAACACCGACACCGAACACGTTCCCATAAAGCTGAGGCTTGCGGAAGAACACAGGGTTCCGGAGATACTCAAGAACTTCAAGCTCGTCAACGGCAAGGGTGAGCTCGTCCCCCTATCGGAGCTGGTGGAGCTTAAGGAAACCACCATTCCAGAAACCATATACCACAAGAACCTGAGGAGGGTTATATACGTTATCGGAGACGTGGCGGGAAGGGAGGAGGCTCCCTTCTACGGGATACTCTCGGTCAGGGACAGAGTCCTCGGTCTTGAAAACCCCTACGGGGAGGTCGGTGAGCTGTGGATGTCCCTCCCTCTCATAGAGGACAAGGTCTACGTAAAGTGGGACGGCGAGATGCACATAACCCTTGAGGTCTTCAGGGACCTCGGTATGGCTTTTGCGGTAGCCCTCTTCGTCATGTACGTGCTCATACTTGGATGGTTCAAGAGCTTCAAGGCTCCGGGCATAATCATGGCTCCCATACCCCTGACCCTCGTGGGTATAATCCCCGGTCACTGGATAATGGACCAGCTTATGGGAGGGGTCTTCTTCACAGCGACGTCAATGATAGGCTTCATAGCCCTTGCGGGGATAATAGTCAGGAACTCAATACTCCTTGTTGACTTTGCGGAGGAGAGGATAAAGGAGGGTCTCTCGCCCCACATGGCTGTGGTTGAGGCTGGGGTTATAAGGACCAGACCTATACTTCTTACGGCGGTTGCAGTGATAATAGGAGCCTTCGTGATACTCTTTGACCCGATATTCAACGGTCTCGCCATATCCCTCATATTCGGGACTGTGGGCTCAACAACGCTGACCCTCGTCCTGATCCCCCTCATGTATTATGCCTCCAAGACGAAGGGTATGCCTCCAGAAGCTTCTCCAACTCCGGAGGAGATCAAGAGAGACCTCATGGCTGACTGAGGCTGATTATCTGCTGGGCGAGTTCCTCCGGCTCGCCGGGGGTGAGCTTCAGGTGGGCGGAGGAGTAAATTTTGTTTCTCTCGGAGAGGAGCCTCCGGAGCTCCTCCTCACTCCTCTTCAAGAGGGGTCTATTTTCGTCCTTTCCGCACCTCTTCATGAACTCCTCATAAGAGACAGGAAGCCATACCACAAGCCCCCTCTCCTTCATAAACTCCATAGCCTCTGGGTTTGCCCCCAGTCCTCCCCCCGTTGATATGACAACCCTCTCCCTGCGGGAGAGCTCTCTCAGCAGGTCAAGCTCAAGCCTGCGGAAGTAGTCCTCTCCCTTCTTCTCAAATATCTCCGGGATTGAGAGCCCCTCCCTTCTTTGCACCTCCTCATCAATATCTACGAAGTCCCAGCCGAGCTTCTGAGCCACTATCCTCCCGACGGTAGTTTTGCCACGGCACATGAAGCCGACGAGGAATATCCTCTCCCTCAATACCCTCTGCGCTCCGTTGGTCCGCTGTGGCAGGCTGTGCAGCTCATCTCGCCCTTTACCCTCTTCACGAGACCGAACTCCATGGCTATCCTCTGATGTCTTGAGTGGATGTCGGGGTTAGGTATGAACTTTCTAAGGCGTGGTATCCCGAGCCCCTGATGGCACTGATAGCAGGTCACCATAGCCTCCTTCCAGAGGGAGACAGCCCTCTCCTTGTTCCCCTTCCTGACAGCCCTGAGGAGCTCAACGTACATTATCCTGTTCCTCTTCTTTACCACCCTCTTGACCTCGGGTGGAAACTTAGCCATCATGGGTGCGGCTAAGGACATGTTCTTTCCGCAGGCGGACAGACCCGATGGGTCCTTTATGATATGCTCAGCAGCTTTGAAGTTCTCGTGCTCAATAAGACCCCTGAGCTTGACGAAGCTGAAGAAGGTCTTGTAGGCTCCTGCCTTGAAGCCCACCACCCTGTGAGCTAAGAAGTTTGCAGCCCTCAGAACCTCCCTGCGGTTTCTTCCTCCTACAATAAGGACCTTCCTTCCCTTCCAGCTTACCACCTTGAGGGTTGGCTTTCGGAAGCTCAGCTTTAGCTCCTTAACGAGGGCATTGTTGACGCCTACGAGGATTATGGGCTTTTTGGTCTTGAGTGCCCTTCCCAGCGGCATCACTATTGAGGGGAGCCTGCCCTTCCTGACCATCTCCGGGGTTATTCCCATGTCATCGGTCCACTGCCCGAGGTAGTAGGCTATCTGAGAGGCAACTGCTATCACGGAACTAGGCTCCCTTTTCCCGTAAGCTATAACGACCGCTGGCACCGCCACCTCCTCTGCGCTCGCAGGAGTGCCGGTCCAGGCTTTCTTGTAGGTTATGTAGGGAAACCTCTTCACCTGGGCCGGTGTATCAAGCAGGGGTTTTGAGAAGGTAAAGCCTACAAAGAGAAGCAGTGCAAGGAGAAGCATGGCACACCTCCAGAGTTTTTATGATCAATATTTTACGAGCTTCTGTCCGAACTCGTCTCCGTAAAAATACCTCACAATAGCCCTGTAGATTGACCAGGCGACCCTCCTCTGAAACTCAGGGTCCTTCAATCTCCTTGCCTCGGTGGGGTTGGTTATGAAGCCCGTCTCTACGAGAACGGAAGGTATCCCCGGGGTCTTGAGAACGGCAAAGCCCGCCCTGTTTATACCCTTGAAGTAAACCCTGTTCCCGAGAACGGTTCTGAGTTCCTTAGACAGGAGCCGGGCAAAGTAAACGCTCTCGGTTAGGGTCACATCTATCGCCAGGTCTGCCAGAACCCTCTTGACAACGCCGGACCTTATGTCAGCTGCATCACCCAAGACGAGCCTTGCATACCTCCTGCTTCTCAATATCTGGTGCTTCTTCTCAGTAGCCCTTTCGTGGGATAGGGCGAAGACCTGGGTTCCCTTAGCCCTCGGGTTCCGTCTCGGAGCTGCGTCTGAATGGATGCTTATGAAGAGGTCTGCCCTACTCCTGAGGGCTATCTCCGAGCGCTTGTGAAGGGGGATGAACCTATCATCCCTTCTCGTCAGTATGACCTTAAACCTCTCATCCTCCTTC
>NZ_JBWONM010000025.1:0-9458 GCF_056450045.1 Hydrogenivirga sp. | reverse complement strand
TAATTGATGGGACCGTTCCCCACGACGTGGTCGGGCACTTCGGACCCACGAAGATAATCATCATGCCTGCCAGGAGGGGAACGGGTGTTGTTGCCGGTGGCGCTGCAAAGCCCATATTTGAGCTCGCTGGCTACACGGACGTTCTCACAAAGACCATAGGGAGCACAAACCCCGACAACGTTGTCAGGGCTGTTTTTGATGCCTTCCTTCAGCTCAAGACCGTTGAAGAGGTAGCTCAGGAGAGAGGTCTTCCCGTTGAGGAGATAAAGAAGAGGTTCAACCTCTATGCCAACCCCAAGCTGAAGGTAAAGCTCTACTACCCGTGGAGGGGCGTCCATGGCTAAGAAGCTGAAGGTAACTCTCGTAAGGGGCTTGGCTGGAAAGCCCGAAGCCCACGTTCAGGCTGTGAGGAGTCTCGGGCTCAGGAAGCCCGGTCAGACAAGGCTCCTTGAGGATAACCCCATGGTCAGGGGCAACGTCAGGAAGGCTCACTATCTCATAAAAGTGGAGGAAGTAAGCGATGAAGCTTCATGAGCTTGAGCCCCACCCCGGTGCTACGAAGGAGAAGAAGAGGGTCGGAAGGGGAATAGCTGCCGGTCAGGGCAAGACGGCAGGAAAAGGACACAAGGGACAGAGGACGAGATCGGGAGACAGGACCATGCCACCCTACTTTGAGGGTGGACAGACTCCCCTTCACATGAGGCTCCCCAAGAGGGGCTTTGTCAATCCTACCAGGAAGGAGTACACCCCTGTCAATCTCCGCACCCTTGAGAAGCTCTTTGAGGAAGGAGAGGAGGTGACTCCCGAGGCACTTCAGGAAAAGGGTCTGTGCTCCAAGGGTGACCTCGTGAAGGTACTCGGAGATGGAGAGCTCACTAAAAAGCTCACGGTTAAGGCTCACGCCTTTTCCAAGAGCGCCAAGGAGAAGATAGAAAAAGCAGGAGGAAGCTGCGAGGTAATTGGAAGGTGATAGATTACCTCAAGAACATTTTCACCATTGAGGACCTCCGAAGGAGGTTCTTCTACACCCTCCTTATGTTTGCCATCTACAGACTGGGGAGCCACATACCCATACCCGGCGTTGATGTGGTGGCTCTTGAGGACTTCTTCAAGTCCCTTCAGGGGACCCTCTTCAACCTCTACGATATATTCTCTGGGGGTAACCTCAGGAGGATGACCGTCTTCGCCCTCGGGGTCATGCCTTACATATCCGCCTCCATAATGATGCAGCTTCTTACCGTTGCCATACCTGAGCTCCAGAGGCTCGCCAAGGAGGAGGGCGACTACGGAAGGTACAAGATAAACGAGTACACCAAGTACCTCACCCTCTTTGTTGCCTTCGTCCAGTCGGTGGGGATAGCCTTCTGGCTCCAGAACCAGACCTCTCCAAGGGGCTTTCCGGTCGTTCCCGATACTGGAATTCTCTTCATAGGGGTGGCTGTCCTTACCCTCGTCGCCGGGACGATGTTCCTCGTCTGGATGGGTGAGAGGATAACGGAGAAGGGGATAGGCAACGGGATGTCCCTGCTGATCTTTGCGGGTATAGTTGCGAGCTTTCCTAACGCCGTCATAAGCCTGATAGACAGGCTCAGAAGCGGAGACCTGACCCCCTTTGCGGTCGCCGGCGCCGTCGTGATGGTCCTGCTGGTGATAGTCGGGATAGTTTATATACAGGAGGCTGAGAGGCGAATACCGGTCCAGTATCCCAGAAGGGTCGTTGGGCGTCAGGAGTACAGGGGAGGCTCAACCTACCTTCCTATAAAGATAAACCCCGCAGGGGTCATTCCGATAATATTCGCCCAGTCACTTCTCATAATACCTTCCAGCGTTCTCACCTTCATACAGCATCCTATAGCTCAGGCTATATACGATGCCTTCAACCCGACCTCCATCTTCTACAACTTCCTCTATGTCCTGCTCATAGTTTTCTTCACTTACTTTTACACTGCGGTGATGATAAACCCCGTTGAGGTGGCGGACAACCTGAGGAAGGGAGGAGCCTTCATACCCGGTGTGAGACCGGGTCTTGAGACCCAGAAGTTTCTTGAGATGGTTATAAACAGGCTTGTCTTCGTGGGTGCCCTCTTCCTGTCGGTTGTGGCTATAATCCCACTCTTTATAAGCTTTCAGCTCAACGTTCCCTTCTACTTCGGCGGGACAACAGCCCTCATAGTTGTGGGCGTTGCCCTTGATACGCTCAAGCAGGTTGAGGCTAACCTTCTGACCAAGAAGTACAAGGGCTATGTGAGGAAGAGGAGGTAGCTATGAACCTTGTTTTTCTCGGACCTCCCGGTGCTGGTAAGGGAACCCAGGCTAAGAGGCTCGCCCAGGAGCTCGGTCTAGTTCACATATCCACCGGTGACCTCCTGCGGGAGGCGGTAAAGAACCAGACACCCCTTGGCAAGAAAGCTAAGGAATACATGGACAGGGGGGAGCTCGTCCCCGATGAGCTGATAATAGCCCTGATTGAGGAAGTCATGCCGGAGAGTGGGGGAGTGATACTTGACGGATTCCCGAGGACTATAGCCCAAGCGGAGGCTCTTGAAAGGATGTTGGAGAGAAAGGGTCTGCGCCTGGACAAGGTGATCTTCTTTGACGTTGATGACGATGTGGTTGTTGAGAGACTCTCGGGCAGAAGGGTGTGCCCCAACTGCGGAGCGGTTTATCACCTGAAGTACAACCCTCCCAAGGAAGATGAGATATGCGACAGGTGCGGGACCAAGCTCATCCAGAGGGAGGACGACAGAGAGGAGGTTGTCAGGAACAGGCTCGCGGTTTACAGGGAGCAGACAGCCCCCCTCATTGAATACTATGAGCGCAAGGGTATATTAATTAAGTTGTACGCATCAAAGGATATAGAGGAAGTTTACAGAGAGCTTTTGAGGTTGGTAAATGAAGAGAGGAATTGAGCTTTACTCAAGGAAGGAGATAGAGAAGATAAGGAGAGCCTGTCAGGTAGTTGCGGAGGTCCTGCAGGCTGTCTCCGAGAACATAAAGCCGGGTATAACAGCCTGGGATATAGAGAGGATAGCCCGTGAGGAGGCTAAGAAGAGGGGTGCAAAGCCAGCCTTCTTGAACTACAAGCCTCCCTTCAGCAACGTAAGCTACCCTGCTGCAACCTGTGTCTCTATAAACGAGGAGGTTGTCCACGGTCTCCCCAAAAAGGAGAGGATAATAGAGGAAGGGGACTTGGTGAGCGTGGATTTTGGTGCTATAATAGATGGTTACGCTGGCGATTCCGCCATTACGGTCGCCGTTGGCGATATAGATGCCGAGAAGAATAGGTTGATGGAGGCTACTAAAAAGGCTTTGGAGAGAGCGGTGGAAAAGGCTGCTCCCGGGAACTGGCTTAGCGATATAGTGGAGGCTATACACTCAACGGCGGAGGAGTATGGAGTCTTTCCAGTCCTGAGGTACGGCGGACACGGTATTGGAAAGAGGGTTCACGAAGAACCCTTCATACCCAACAACAGGAAGGACCTTGGAAAGAAGAACATAAAGCTCAGGCAGGGTATGGTGATAGCCATTGAGCCCATGTTCTCCCTTGGAACTGAAGAGACCGTTCACGACGGAGATGGTTGGACCGTAAAGACCGCCGACAACAGCCCGGCAGCCCACTTTGAGCATACCGTTGCCATCACAAAGGAAGGACCGGTGGTCCTTACGGAGATCTGATATGGGAAAGAAGAGGAAGCAGGAGCACGAAAAGGAAAAGGGAATAATTATGGAAGGTGAAGTGGTTGAGGCACTGCCCAACGGTATGTTCAGGGTTCAGCTTGAGGGCGGGCATGAGGTTCTCGCCCATATATCTGGAAAGATGAGGATAAACTTCATAAGGATCCTCCCCGGAGACAGGGTCAGGGTGGAGCTGTCCCCCTACGACCTCACCCGAGGAAGGATAGTCTATAGACTCTGAAGGAGGCGGATATGAGAGTTAGGGCATCGGTTAAGAAGAGGTGTGCCAAGTGCAAGATTATACGCAGGAAGGGCAGAGTTTACGTTATATGCGAGAACCCAAAGCACAAGCAGAAGCAAGGATGATGGAGGTTTAGGTATGGCGAGGATAGCTGGTGTTGACCTTCCCGACAGTAAGAGGCTTGAGGTTGCCCTTACCTACATCTACGGCATAGGTAAGACCCGGGTCAAGGAGATATGTGAGGGGACGGGTATAGACTGCAGGAAGAGGGTAGGAGAGCTCACGCCCGAAGAGCTCAACACCCTCAGGAAGTTCATAGATGAGCACTACAAGGTTGAGGGTGACCTCAGAAGGGAAGTCCAGCTCAACATCAAGAGGCTGATGGATATGGGATGCTACAGGGGTCAGAGGCATGCGAGGGGACTTCCAGTTAGAGGTCAGCAGACCCAGACCAACGCCAAGACGAGAAAGGGTAGGAGAAGGTCTTCCTCTGTCAGGAGGAAAGGTAAGTAAGGAGGAGGTCTATGGCTAAGAAGAAGAAGCAGAAGAGAACGGTTGCCAAGGGCATCGTTCACATTCACACCACCTTTAACAACACGATAATCAACGTTACCGATCCCCAGGGGAACACCATAGTATGGGAAAGCGGAGGAACGGTAGGTTTTAAGGGTACGAGGAAGAGCACCCCTTACGCAGCCCAGCTTGCAGCCCAGAAAGCTCTCAGGAGAGCCGTGAACGAGTTCGGGCTCCAGGAGGCTGAGGTCTGGGTGAAGGGACCCGGAGCGGGAAGAGAGTCCGCTCTCAGGGCGGTATTTGCCTCCGGCATAAGGGTTACCGCCATAAGGGACGTTACACCCATACCCCACAACGGGTGCAGACCGCCAGCAAGGAGGAGAGTCTGATGGGAAGGTACATAGGACCGTGGGTTAAGCTGGACAGAAGGTTCGGCGTTGTGGTTTCCGGAAAGAAGTCTGCCCCGAGAATACTCCAGAGAAGGAACTACCCTCCCGGACAGCACGGAAGGATAAAGGGAAGGAGGAGGAAGCTAACCGAGTACGGCATACGTTTGATGGAGAAGCAGAAGCTAAAGTACCTCTACGGAGGTCTTAGGGAGAAGCAGTTCAAGAGGTACTTTGACCTTGCTGCCAAGTCAAAGGAGAACACCGGAGATGTCCTGCTCCAGCTCCTTGAGAGGAGACTTGATAACGTCGTTTACAGGCTGGGCTTCGCATCAACGAGGAGACAGGCACGGCAGCTCGTTGCCCACGGACACATAATGGTAAACGGAAGAAAGGTTGACATACCCCACTACGAGGTTGAGCCCGGGGACATAATAGAGGTAAAGCCCTCATCAAGGGATATACCCTTCCTCAAGGAAAACCTTGAGAACCTTGACCCCAGAAGCGTTCCCGAGTGGCTTGAGGTTGACAAGGATAACTTCAGAGGGAAGGTGCTCAAGCTTCCCGAGAATGTGAAAGAGTACCTTGAGGTGCCCGTGAACGTTCAGTACATCATTGAGTTCTACTCAAAGGTTTGATTTGGAGGTTGCCAGATGCTTAATGAGTTTGTCTTCCCCAACAAGATTTACTGGGAGAAGAAGGAAAAGGACAGGGGCGTGTTCGTGGTGGAGCCCTTGGAGAGAGGGTTTGGAACTACCCTCGGGAATGCCCTCAGAAGGGTTCTTCTCTCCTCAATATCGGGCACGGCGGTGACCGCGGTGAAGATATACGGAGTCTACCACGAGTTCTCCTCCCTTGAAGGGGTTGCTGAGGACGTCGTTGAGATAATAGCAAACATAAAGGGTATAAGGTTTAACCTCAAAGACTCCGATGTTGAAGTCCTCTATCTCAAGAAGAAGGGAGAAGGAGAGGTTAAGGCTGGAGACATAGCTCTTCCTCCCAACGTTGAGATAGCCAACCCCGAAAAGGTCATAGCCACGATTACGGACCCGGATACGGAGTTCAACGCTGAGATAAGGATAGAGAGGGGGAAAGGTTACGTCCTCGCCGAGGAGATGGAGACCATAGGTGAGACGGGCTGGATACTCCTTGACGCCGACTTCTCCCCCGTGAAGCTCGTCAGCTACAGCATAGAGCAGACCAGGGTTGGTGAGAAGACCGACTACGAGAAGCTGAGCGTTGATGTAACTACCGATGGAACGAAGTCCCCTGAGGATGCGGTAAAGGAGGCTGTCTCCATACTTCAAAGACACCTCTCCCTCTTAGAGCACATATCCTACGAAGCTCCGACCCTTGAGGAACCCATCACAATTGACGAGCTCTCCGAGAAGCTGACCCTCTCAATAGAGGAGCTTGACATATCCCAGAGGGCTCTCAACTCCCTCAAGAGGATGGGGATAACGACGATAGGTGACCTCGTTCAGATGACCGAAGAGGAGCTCAAAAGCACGAAGAACATAGGAAGGAAGGCTCTCGCGGAGATAAAGGAAGCCCTCAAGCAGATGGGGCTTCAGCTCGGTCTGAACATAGAAAGCAAGAGGTGATAGGAGATGAGGCACAGGGTAAAGAAGAAAAAGTTTGACAGAACGAAGGAACAGAGGTTAGCCCTCTACAGGAGCCTTGCGAGGGCACTGATCCTTGAGGAGAGGATAGAGACCACAACCGAGAGGGCTAAGGCTCTAAGGAGCTTTGTTGAGAGGCTTGTGACCCTCGGAAAGAGGGGAGACCTGGCTTCAAGGAGAAGGGCTCTTGAGCTCCTGCCCGACAAGGAAGCTGTGAGAAAGCTCTTTGAAGATATAGCTCCTCGCTTTGAGGACAGAAACGGTGGCTACACCCGCATACTGAAGCTGGCTGAGAGAAGGAGAGGGGATGGAGCAGAGCTCGCCATAGTTGAATGGGTTGAGTGATGCTCCTCAAGCTCCTTCACCTTCTCATACAGCTTCTTATAATTCTCATCTTCATCCATGCCCTCGGTTCCTGGTTCCCCCAGGTTAGGGAGAGCAGGCTTTACGAGCTGATAGACAGGATAGTGGAGCCTATGCTCAGACCGATAAGGCAGGTTCTCCCCCACATGGGAGGGATAGACATATCCCCGATGATACTCATATTCATACTGATACTGATTGACAGGTTGATTGGAAGATGAAGCGACCGGTGATGCTGATAGACCTGGACAGGTGCATAGGGTGTCTCTCCTGCGAGGTAGCCTGCGTTCAGGAGAAGGGTGTTGAGAAGCTTGGCATAAGACCCATGAAGGTGTTCAGGGTTGAGGGGATATCCGACAAGCCCGACGGCTTCTTTCTACCCATAAACTGCTTTCACTGCGATCCTGCCCCCTGTGTGCTTGCCTGCCCGACCTCTGCTATGCGTAAGAGGGAAAAGGATGGGGTCGTTTACGTTGAGGAGCTCCTCTGCATAGGCTGTAAAGCCTGTATAATAGCCTGCCCTTACGGTGCTATAACCTTCAACCCGGCAACGATGAAGGTTGAAAAGTGTGACTACTGTTACAAGCGAATTGACAAGGGACTGCTTCCCTCCTGCGTCTCCAAGTGTGTTACAAACTGCCTTTACTTCGTTGAGCTTGGGGAGGTGCCAAAGGAGAGGCACAGGGCGAGGAAGATAGACTCCGAGCTCTACAGGGAGATCTTCGGCGTTGGGGAAGGAGTTGCTCCCTGAGGCGTTACCGCTTATAATATTAGACTTGCAGGGCGCGTAGCTCAATTGGCAGAGCGGGCGGCTCATAACCGCCCGGTTGGGGGTTCGAGTCCTCCCGCGCCCACCAGATGAAAGCACTTTTAGCTCTCGCCCTTACAGCCTGCGCCTTTGCCCAGACACCTATCCAGTCTGCTCCAAAACCTTACAAGTTCAAAAGCTACGAGAGGTACATGTACAACTACAGGGAGCTTCTTTCCAGGAGAAAGGCGAAGGGACGCTTTGAGCTGATAATTCTCAAGAAGGGAAGGGAGTATGAGGTCAGTATAGAGGGCTTTTACAGGGAGTGGAGCGGTTTTGTTAGGACTAAGGTTAAGGACGCCAACGAGCTGGCAGGTTTCATATTGATGAAGATGTACTTCCAGCACTACTGGCTCGCCCCTCTTGGAAAGACCCTCTTCTCACGGGCTCTCGTGAGGGTCCTGAGCTCGGGGAAGGTGGACTGGACGCCGGGAGAAAAGAAGGTTGAAAAGGACCTTCTAAGGATGGTGAGAAGCTGTAAGTACGGAGGGCTTGAAGGCATGAGTCTTGAACTCTTTAAAGAGAAGGAGCTAATATTCAAGGTGTGCGTATCTCCCCAGGCATCCCTTCCCATATACATCTACAGGAGAACTCCCGAGGGAGATGTGTATGAGATAGAGCTTATGGAGTACTCGGACTTAAAATAGAGCTATGAGGAAAGAGGAGATAAAGCCCCTGCTCAAACTCCAGGAGATTGACGAGGAGATAGAGAGGGTGAGTAGGAGGATAAGGAGGATAGGGGAGGAGATCGGAGAGCTTGAGAGGGAGCTGGGCTTGAGAAGGGCTGAGCTGGAGGATATGCTCGGAAGAGAGAGGGAGCTCACTAGACTTATAAAGGAAACAAGGGAAAGGATAGAGCAGGAAGAGGAGATGCTCAAAAGGACTGAGGAGAAGATGAACTTCGTTAGGAAGGATGTTGAGTACAAGAGCCTTCTCAGGGAAAAGTCAAAGCACGAGGACAACATACTTAAACTCTCCTACGAGCTGGATGAGCTTGAGGAAGAGGTCATAGACCTTAGGAAGAGGCTTGAGGAAAGAAGACCGGTGATTGAGAGGAGAATAAAGGAGATTGAAGAGGAGATAGCAGACCTTATAGATGAAAAGAAATTGGCAGAAGATAAACTTAAAGAGCTAATGCTGAGGAGGAAAAGTGAGATTGAAGGCATTGATGAAGGACTTATAACCTTCTATGAGGAGGCAAAAGTTCACTTTGGAAGCAAGGTTGTGGTGCCTGTTGAGGAGGGTGTCTGTACAGGCTGCGGAATGAAAGTGCCGGATGTGCTCTTTTCCAAGATGGTAAAGGAGAATTCAATAGAGAGATGCCCGAGCTGTGGCAGATATATCTACTACAGGTTATAATATAAATATGCAAAATCCTGAAGAAATCAAAGGACTTGGATACGGTGCTGAGGATATAAAGGCTGTCACAGGTCTGGAGCACGTCAGGCTCAGACCCGCCATGTACATAGGGGATATAGGGGAGAGGGGTCTGCACCACCTGATATGGGAGATCTTAGACAACGCCGTTGACGAGGCGATGGCGGGTTATGCCAAGAACATATCGGTGATAATCCACGACGATGGCTCCGTGACAGTTGAGGACGACGGCAGGGGAATACCCGTTGATATACATCCGGAGACCGGAAGACCAGCCGTTGAGATGGTCTTCACAATGCTGGGTGCGGGAGGGAAGTTTGAGAAGAAAGCCTACGCCTACTCGGGCGGACTCCACGGCGTTGGTGCTTCCGTTGTGAACGCCCTCTCCGAGTGGCTCGTTGTAGAGGTTTACAGAGACGGCAAGATATACCGCCAGGAGTACAGGAGAGGCGTACCCGTTTACGACCTTAAGG
>NZ_JBWONM010000024.1:0-2241 GCF_056450045.1 Hydrogenivirga sp. | reverse complement strand
TGGGAAAGGACGCCCTTGTGGTCGTAGTCAACACCATCTTCCACCATGACGACCTTCCCTCAAGGCTACTCAAAGAGATAGAGCAAAGAACCCTGAAGAACTGGCTGGGTTTGAGGTTCTCAGCTATCAAAGAGGACGGAAAGCCCCTTTGGGAAGGAAAGTGGAAGCTTGAGGACTTGGAAGAGAAAAAGCTTGTCTTAGGCTCTTCAAAGTTTGCCACCGAATACATGAATGAGCCGACTTCCGACGAAGAAGCAATATTTAAGATGGAGTGGATAAAGTATTACACCGACGCCCAGCTCCCCCCAAGGGACAGACTGATAATCACGATGGGAGTTGACCCAGCAACCGGAAAACAGCACGGAGACTACAGTGCCTACGTTGTTGTGGGAAAAGACAGAGAAACGGGAAAGATATACGTCCTTGAAGCCTACGGGAAGAAGATCTCGCCCGAGAGGTTCACTCAAGATATAATCTCCGCCTACAAAAGATGGACACCCAAAGTTATACTCTTTGAAGAGATAGCCTTTCAGGAGATCTATAAGAAGACGGTTCTGGAAAAGGCTTCAAAAGAGGGTGTTCACCTTCCCATACGCGGAGTAAAGCACAAGCTCTCTAAGGCGGAGAGGATATACAGGCTCGCACCCCTTGTAGAGAGTGGGTTCCTGCTCTTTAGAGAAGACCAGACACTCCTGATTGACCAGCTCCTTACCTTCCCAAAATCAGATCATGATGACCTCCCCGATGCCCTTGAGATGGCTCTTCAGGGACTTGAGAAAACCCAGAAAACCATACACTTCCTAAAGCTCAGGTGGCTGTGACAACCCCGACACAAGCTCTAACCGCAAGCCTACCTTCAAGCTAAAATGTTCAAGAACATGGATGAGGTTCTTAGAGAATCAGGGAAGTGGTTCCTTCACGTAGCTCTTGCAATAGTGGTTACATTTTTGTTCCAGCCCATTTCTGCAGGAAGGCTCAACTCAGAAGTATTCTTCCTTGCGATTTTTGGCACTGCTTTTTTCTTTGCACTCGGCAACTTTCTGCTGTATCTTTCTAAGAAGGTGAGGGAAAAAGATGGAGTATAAGGATGCTCTCATAGCTTTGATAGCACTTGGCTTTATCTTCGGCTCCGTCCTGATAGCCTTGGGAGTTTGGGAGATAAAAAGACGCAAAAAAGAAACCCCTGCTTCCTGACAACCCCGACACAAGCTCCTTAGCAGAGCTTTAAGCTCTACCTTATGTGGGACTATCAGCTCATAAAAGACGCCTACCTCTCACAGGGAGGCTTTCAGGACGGCTCCTATTTAGAGCCCTTCCCCAGAGAAACTAAGGAAAGGATAGACTCAAGAAGAAAGCTCGCTGTCAGCCTCAACCTCGTCCGAAAGATAACCTTCTCCCTCACAGGACACCTCTTCAGAAAGTCCCCCATCAGAAAAACAGAGTCCAAAGCATACCTTCGCTTCATAGAAGACACCGACACAAAAGGCACCTACATTGACAGCCTCATGAAAAAGGTCTTCCGTCTGGGACTCCTCTACGGAACCGTCTTCATCCTCATAGACAAACCCCCGCTTAAGGTAAAGACCCAGAAAGAAAAAGAACTCCTGAAAGCCTTCCCCTACGCCACCCTACGCCTTCCCTGGCACCTTCAGAGCTACAAAACAGACCAAAAAGGAAAGCTAACAGAGATAACCTTCAAAGAAACTACCCCAGAAAATAAGACCCTCTACAGAACCTTCAACCTGCAGGAGTGGCGTATAGAAGAAGAAACGAAGACCATAGCAAAGGGAAAACACAACCTCTCAGAAGTCCCAGTAGTCGTTTACTCCCCCGTTCCCTCAGACACACCAGACCAGCTCCTCTCCCCTCCCTTCATGCTTGAGATAGCCAAAATCCAGAAACAGGTCTATAACCTCCTCTCTGAGCTTCACTCAGTCCTCAGAGACACAGCCTTTCCCATCTTCACCTTCCCCCTCTCGGACTCTCAGGACATAGAAAAGATTCAAAACCAGCCCCTTACTCTGGGAACCGAAAACGCCATAGCCTATCAGCCACAGGGCTCCGCCAAGCCCGACTTCATAGCCCCTCCTTCAGAACCAGTAAACCAGCTCTTAGAAACCATCAAGTTCCTCATAGAGAAAGCCTACGAACACGCAAACCTCAGCTTTCAGGGAGGAGTCCAGAGCTCAGGAATAGCCAAAGAGTACGAATACCTTGAGTTTTCCAAGATGCTCTCTGACT
>NZ_JBWONM010000023.1:0-9565 GCF_056450045.1 Hydrogenivirga sp. | reverse complement strand
TCCCGTATAATATATGTATGGTAGAGGTTGAGAAGTTTCTAAAGGAAGGTGTAACCTTTGACGACGTCCTTCTCGTCCCGGATTACTCTGAGGTTCTTCCCCATGAGGTTGATGTTTCAACCTACATAACCAAGCGTATAAAGCTCAACATCCCCATAGTGTCCGCAGCCATGGATACGGTCACGGAGGCGCGCCTTGCCATAGCCCTTGCCCGTGAGGGGGGTATGGGCATAATCCACAGGAACATGCCCATAAAGGAGCAGGCGAAAGAGGTGGAGAAGGTAAAGAAGTCCGAGAGCGGGATGATACTCAACCCCGTAACCGTGCGTCCAGAGGCTACCGTCAGGGAAGCCCTTGAGATAATGGAGAAGTACAAGATATCGGGCGTTCCCGTCGTGGACGGCGAAGGTAAGCTCGTTGGCATACTCACGAACAGGGACCTTCGCTTTATAAGGGCTACCGACTACGACAAGCCCGTATCCCTGTTCATGACGAGCGAGAACCTCATAACCGCTCCAGAGGGGATAACCCTTGACGAGGCAACAGAACTCCTCCAGAAGTACAAGGTGGAAAAGCTCCCCATAGTTGATAGTGAAGGGCGGATAAAGGGGCTGATAACTATAAAGGACATAGTTAAGAGAAAGAAGTATCCAAACGCCTGCAAGGACGAGATAGGAAGATTGAGGGTGGGAGCTGCCGTCGGCACCGGTGAGGACTCACTGAAGAGGGTTGAGGCTCTTGTCCAGGCTGGTGTTGACCTGATAGTGGTTGATACAGCCCACGGACACTCAAAGAGGGTTCTGGAGACGGTCAGGGCTGTCAAGGAGAGGTTCCCAGAGCTTGACGTCGTGGCTGGGAACGTGGCAACCGCCGAAGGAACGAAGGCTCTCATAGATGCTGGTGCGGATGCTGTCAAGGTGGGAGTTGGACCTGGCTCAATATGTACCACGAGGGTAGTTGCCGGCGTTGGCGTTCCTCAGATAACCGCCATAATGGAGGCATACAGCGTTGCCAAGGAGGAGGGAGTGCCCATAATAGCGGACGGAGGCATAAGGTACTCGGGCGACATAGTGAAGGCACTCGCCGCTGGTGCGAGCGTTGTGATGCTGGGCAACCTCCTGGCAGGAACAGAGGAGGCTCCCGGCGAAACCATATACTATCAGGGCAGAGCTTACAAGGTCTACAGAGGGATGGGCTCCCTCGGTGCCATGATGTCCAGGCTCTCCTCCGACAGATACGGACAGGAACAGATGGAGAAGTTCGTTCCCGAGGGCATTGAGGGACGGGTCCCCTACAAGGGGAGGCTCAGCGAGGTAATATACCAGCTCGTTGGAGGGCTCAGGTCCGGAATGGGATACACAGGCTGCACTACCATAAGAGAGCTTCAGGAAAAGGCGAAGTTCGTAAGGATAACCTGGGCAGGTTATAGGGAGTCCCACGTTCACGACGTTCAGATAACAAGGGAGGCTCCCAACTACTGGGTGGAGTGAGGCTATGGGCTTTAGGGAGACAGACCTTCCCGGCGTGGGAAAGAGGTACACCTTGGAGCTTGAGGACGGGGGAGAGCTTACCCTGATAATCCACAACACGGGCAGGAGGGAGATCTACATAATAGAGGACGAGGAGGAGGAGCCCACCTGCGTTATATCCCTGACAGAGGACGAGGCTAAAGAGCTCGGCTTCCTCCTGGCGGGCACAACCTACCAGCCTGTAGCTCCTGAGAAGATGGAGCTGATAATGAGGGAGATGGTTATGGAGTGGGTGAAGGTGGGCGATAAGGCGAGCTTTGCCGGGAAGACAATAGCGGAGGCTCAGATAAGGAAGAGGACGGGGGCGTCAATTGTTGCCATAATAAGAAAGGAGAATATGTTCGTAAACCCGGACCCCAACGAGACAAGGATAGAGCCGGGGGACATCCTCGTTGTCGCCGGAACTAGGGGGCAGCTGAAGAGCTTCTTAGAATACTGCGGTGATTGCCACCTCTGAGCCATGGACCATCCCCTCACCCTCCTCCAGATAAACCTCCTATTCATACTGATGTTTTTCTCCGCTCACCTGCTCCGAAAGGTTCAGGTTCCGCCCATAATCTCCTTCCTCCTAGTAGGCTTTCTTGCAAAGTTCTGGATATCCCACGAGAGCACCCAGCCCCTTGAGCTTTTTAAGGAAGCTGGGATAATACTCCTCTTCTTCTTCATAGGCCTTGAGTACTCCTTTGAGCGACTTAAGGGTATGGTGGCTGTTTGGAAACCAGGACTCGTTGACTTTTCCCTGAACTTCTTCCCAGCCCTACTCCTCTCACTCCTCTTTGGCTTTGACCTGATTCCCTCCCTGATACTGGCGAGCATGTTCTATCCCTCAAGCACATCCATAGTTGCGAAGCTACTCATGGACATGAAACGCCTTGCCTCACCCGATGCGGAGCTTCTCATAGGACTGCTGATATTTGAGGACCTCGTAGCGATAATCTTACTCTCGGTGCTCATACCCGTGAGCGAGTACGGAGCTTTAGAACCCAAGACCATACCTATTAGCCTTGCCAAGATCCTCCTCGTCCTGGTTCTCTTCTACCTCATATACACCTTCCTTGTTCCAAGGCTAAAGGGATGGCTGGACAGAGCCTCGGAGGAGGAGAGCTTCGTGTTCTTCCTGATAGGGGGTGTTCTCTCTCTGGGGCTCTTCTTTAAGGAGGTTGGTCTATCGGAGGCGCTCGGTGCCTTCCTTCTTGGTGTCCTCGTCCCCGAGAGCCGGGTAATGGAGAATATAGAGCACCACCTCTCAGCCTTCAAGGAACTATCAATAGGGGTCTTCTTTTTCTTCTTCGCCTACGATAGCGAGCTCGTAGTTCCCCAGAACCTTCCCTTCGTCCTTCTTCTTATAGTGATGGGAGTGGCTCTGAAGATAGTATCAACCTACATAGCAGCGTACATCTACGGCATGAAGAGGAAAGCGAGGCTCAGAACATCCCTTTCCTTCATCCCCAGGGGAGAGTTCTCCGTAATCATAGCCTCCTTAGAGCCGACAGTTAAGCTCATGTCCATACCCTTCATCTTCGCAACGGCACTCGTGGGAAGCTTCATGTTCGTTGTCGCTCCAAGGGTTGTGGATATCATCTATCCTCCTAAGAGGAAGCCCCCGAAGAGGAGAGCTCGTAGAGAGCTTTCTCCAGCTCCTTCCTCTTGAGCTCAAGGTCGTCCTCGTCCGACACGGTTATTGGTCTTCCAAGCTTAACCACCCCACGGGTGAAGGGGTAGGGTATTGTGAATCTATCCCACGTATTGAGGACTATAGCCTTATCAAACTCAGCCACCACCGGAACTATCTTCGCCCCCGTCTTCTGGGCGAGGAAGACAGCCCCCTTCTTAACCTTGAAGGCGGGTCCCTTAGGACCATCAACCGTTATAGCAACGTTTTTTCCTTCATTCAAGACCTCTATCAGCTGGAGGGTCCCCGTTCTCCCTCCCTTCTCAGCCTTACCCTCTTCGCTTGAGCCCCTCACGACCCTGAAGCCCATCCCCTTGAGGAGCCTCGTGGCTATCTCTCCATCTCTGAACCTGCTCGCCATGGTGTATATATCCCTGTCCATCCCGAACATGGCGAGGGCCAAAGCCTGACCGTGCCACAGGGCGTATATCGTCTTTGTGTCCCTGTCAAAGTCGTGCCTCCTCCTCCATCTTATGGACCGGGCAACTAACCTCACGAGGAGGGTTATCAGTGGCATGAGGACAAGCACCGCTCTGAACTTAATTCTTTTCCACATCTTCCGTAGATGATATTATTACTAAAAACCTGTAGCGAGGTGAGTTATGGAAGAGCAATACGTCGCAGTACCTTTCAGCTTGGTTGGCTTCTTTGTGACAAACAGACCCGTTGAGGAGAGCATCAGAGATGACCTCACCCCCGAGGAGCTTGAGAAGCTTCAGGACCTCATAGCGAGGTTTCTCTTCAAGGAGGGAGTGAGGGTTGCCCTGTACCCATCGGTTGTCCCTCCAGACCAAGCGGAGGAGGCTGTGAGCGAGCTTGAGAGCATGATATTTGGAGAGGAGGAAGAATGACGAGGGTTGTTCTCTGCGGAGCTCTCGGGCGAATGGGAAGGAGGATACTTGAGATAGCCCTTCAGGACCCGGAGGTGGAGATCGCTGGAGGTGTTGAACACCCCGACTGCATACCCTCCCTTGACCTGGGAGAGGCAACGGGGAAGGAGGAGCTAAAGGGTGTTCCCCTCACCAGCAGGCTTGAGGAGCTCCTTCCCCTCTGCGATGTAGTTGTTGAGTTTTCGGGCAACACCACCGCCGCCGTTGGACATACAAAGCTCGCCGCCCTTGACGGAAAGGGGGTTGTGATAGGGACAACGGGATTTACTGAGAGCGAGCTGAAGGAGATAGAAGAGGCTTCCGAAAAGGCTCCAGTCCTCCTTTCACCCAACATGAGCCTTGGGGTTAATCTCCTCTTCAAGCTCGTTGAGACGGCTGCAAAGGTGCTCAGAGACAAGAACTTTGATATGGAGATAGTTGAGATTCATCACAGGTTCAAGAGGGATGCCCCGAGCGGAACGGCCGTCAAGCTCGCAAACATATTGAGGGAAACAGCTCAGCTGGAAAGGACGGTCCACTGCAGGGAGGGAGAGGCTCCCAGAAAGGATAAAGAGCTCGGTGTCTTCGCCCTCAGGGGCGGTGATGTGGTGGGAGACCATACTGTGTTCTTTCTGGGCTTTGGGGAGAGGCTTGAGCTTACCCACAGGGCGAGTTCAAGGGATACCTTCGCCAAGGGAGCGGTTGAGGCGGCGAAGTGGATAAAGGGAAAGCCCGAGGGAATGTACTCAATGTTTGATGCGCTCGGTATATGAGAGAGCAGGACCTCCAGAGGCTTGAGTTTCCGGCGATAAAGGAACGTCTTAAGGAGCACGCTCACTCGGAGGCGACCAAGGAGCTTATAGATTCCCTTTCTCCCTCAACGGATAGGGAGGAGATACAGTCGGGGATAGAGCTCTACAGAGCCTTCTTGGAGGTGGAAGGTCTCACCTTTTACAGCTTTCCGGACGTAAGGGAGTTTCTAAGGAGGTCAAAGATTGAGGGGGCGGTCCTCACCGTAGAGGAGCTCCTCCAGCTTAATGAGGTTCTCAAACTTATAAAAGAGGTCAGGAGGGTTATCGGAGAGGCGGCGAGAGAGAAAGCACCCCTCAGGAAGCTCACGAGGAAGCTCCACCAGTTCTCCTCCCTTGAGAACCTGATTGAGTCAACCGTTGACCGGAGGGGCTTCGTCAAAGACTCCGCCAGCGAGGAGCTCTTCAGAATAAGGAGATCTATCAGGAACATAGAAAAGGAGATAATGGAGAGGCTGGAGAGCCTCTTCAAACGCCCCGATGCCTCCAAAGTATTCACCGACAAGATAATAACCCTGAGGAACAACAGGTACGTCGTTCCAGTCAAGAGCTCTCAGGTAAAGAAGGTCTTTGGGATAGTTCATGGCACCTCCTCCTCCGGTTACACCACCTACGTTGAGCCCCAGTTTGTTATTCAGCTGAACAACAAGCTTACAGAGCTCAAAGGGGAGGAGGAAGAGGAGGTGAGGAAGATACTCAGGAGGATAACCTCCTACGTGGGGGACTTCTCCCAAAAGATTGAGGAAAGCTTCTCTGTGCTTGTGGAGGTTGACCTCCTTCAGGCAAAGGTAAAGCTCGCCTCCTCTTACGGTGGTACGTTCCCGAGGTTGGGTGATTACGTTGAGCTCTTGGAGGTAAAGCACCCCATACTCGCCCTCATAAACCATGAGACCGTTCCCGTGAATATAATCCTGAAGGATAAGAGGGGGTTGATACTAACAGGACCCAACACCGGCGGGAAGACGGTAGCTCTCAAGACCCTCGGTCTCGTATCCCTTATGGTTCAGAGTGCTATACCCGTTCCCCTCTCGGAGGAGAGCACCATAAGGATATTCCGGAACGTCTTCGTGGATATAGGGGACGAGCAGAGCATAGAACAGAGCCTTTCAACCTTCTCCTCTCACATGAGCAACATAGCCCAGTTCCTGCCAAAGTCCGACGGAGAGGTTCTCGTCCTGCTTGATGAGCTCGGTGCGGGAACCGACCCCGTTGAGGGCTCCGCTCTGGGTATAGGTATCCTTGAGTACCTCAGGAAGAGAAAGGTGTGGGTCTTTGCCAACACCCACCACACACCCATAAAGCTATACGCCGTCAGCTCCGATTACTTCGTTCCTGCAAGTGTCCTCTTTGACAGGGAAACGCTCAAGCCTCTCTACAGGATAGCCTACAACACCGTAGGCGAGAGCATGGCTTTTGAGGTGGCGCGAAGGTACGGGATACCGGAGGAGGTTCTTGAGATAGCCCAGAGGCATCTTCAGGTTCCCGGGAGGGAGTACATGGGTGCGGTTGAGAAGCTATCCGACTACACACGAGAGTATGAGAGAAAGCTATCAGAGGTTGAGAGGCTGAAGGAAGAGCTCAGCAGGGAGAAGGAGAAGTACGAGGAGCTATCTAAGGAGTATATGGAGTTCAAGAAGAGGGGGTGGAAGGAGGCTTACAGGGAGGCTAAGAGCTATCTGAGGAAGCTCCTAACCGAGGGGGAGGAGGTGCTCAAGAAGGCAAAGGATAGGGAGGAGCTAAGAAGGTTCGTAGAGGAGCAGGAGAAACAGCTGAGCCTCTTCGTCCCCAAAGAGGAGGAGAGGATAGAGGTGGGGGACTGGGTTGAGTTCATGGGCAAGGAGGGGAAGGTTACCCAGATAAAGGAAGACAAAGCACGGGTCAGCTTTGAGGGCATGAAGGCTTGGGTTCCCCTTGAGTCGCTCAGGAAGGTTAAAAAGGAGAGAAAGGCAGAACCCCATACCACCCCGAAGGGGTCCCTCTCAAGAACTGAGATAAACCTCATAGGTATGGATGCGAACACAGCCCTGATAGAGCTGGAGAAGTTCATAGATGAGGCGTGGGCTGCAGGACACAAGAGCGTGAAGATAGTCCACGGCGTAGGGAAGGGTGTCCTTAAGAGCGTTGTCCACGACTTCCTCTCCAAGTCGGACAAGGTTCGTTTCTACAGGGAGGCTTACCCGAGAGAGGGTGGAGCTGGGGTGACGGTGGTCTTTTTGAAGAACTCGGAGTTATCATAGAAGGCATGGGAATGGTTCTTGAGGTTATCCCTGTGGGACCACTCGCCGTGAACTGCTCCGTCCTTGCGGACGACAGGACGGGTAAGGCTGTCATCATAGACCCGGGGGCGGATGCGGACAGGATAATTGAGGTTGCCGGTGAGTTTGAGGTGATAGCGGTGCTCAACACCCACGGACACATAGACCACGTGGGTCAGGTTAGGAGGGTGAAGGAGCACTTCGGAGTCCCCTTCTACCTTCATCCAGAGGATATCTATCTTATTGAGAACGAGATATGGGAGGGATTTGCGAGCTACATAGGGGCTGAGCCCTGCCCCCCTCCCGACGTCCTTCTTGAGGAGGGGATGGAGGTCGCCGTGGGAGAGCTCAAGCTCAAGGTGATGCATACGCCGGGACACACACCGGGTCTTTGCTGCTTCTACATTCAGGAGGAGGGCGTTCTGATAGCCGGAGACCTTCTCTTTAAGGGTAGCGTTGGAAGGTGGGACCTTCCGGGAGGGGACCCCGAAAAGCTCAAGAGCTCCCTCAGGAGGGTGTTTTCGGAGCTTCCCGATGAAACGATAGTTATCTGCGGACACTACGAGGAGACAACCATAGGCTACGAGAGGAAGTTCAACCCATACCTCCACGGGGGTTTGCTGTGAGCGAGCCGGTCGTGAAGGTTGAGAACCTTTACAAAGAGATAGAGGGAAGAAGGATACTCAAGGGTGTCAGCTTTGAGGTCTGGGAGAGGGAGATATTCTCCATAATAGGAGGGAGCGGAAGCGGAAAGACCACGATAACTAAGCACATAGTGGGGTTGTGGAAGCCTACCTCCGGCAGGGTGATAGTCTTCGGTAAGAGCGTACCCGACCTCTCCATTGAAGAGATAGACAGGCTCAGGGAGAACATAGGCTACGTCTTTCAGGAGGGAGCCCTCTTTGACAGCCTGAAGGTATGGGAAAACGTTGGCTTTTACTTCCTTGAACACACTAACATGGGAAGGAGGGAGATAAGGGAGATAGCCCTTGAGAAGCTCAGGCTGGTTGACCTTGACGAAGATGTCCTTGACCTCATGCCCTCGGAGCTCTCGGGAGGTATGAGAAAGAGGGTCTCCATAGCCAGAGCCATAGCCACAGACCCCAAGCTCATAATCTACGATGAGCCCACCTCCGGTCTTGACCCCATAACGAGCAGGGTCATAGACAGGCTCATCCTTCAGCTCAGGGAGAGGACGGGAACGACCGCAATAGTGGTAACCCACGATATGGTCTCAGCCTTCTCCATATCCGACAGGCTGATGGTTCTGAAGAAGGGGGAGGTGGTGGCTATGGGGGGTCCCGAGGAGGTTTTAAACTCCCCCGACCCCTTTATCCAGGAGTTTATAGGAGAGCTCAGGGACTGCTTAGCTAAGGATGGCAGGAGCTCCTGAGAAAGTCCTCCTCATTACGGGGTAATCGTTCTTTACTCCCTTGGAGAGAAGGTACTGGAAGAGGTGGTTGCTTCCGGTGTAGAAGGAAACGGCGGAAGAGACAAGGTAGAGGTCCCACATCCTGACGAACTCCTCTCCGTACATCTCCCTTACCCTGTCCACATTATCCCAGAACCTCTTCCTCCACTCCTTTAGGGTTCTGTAGTAGTGGGGTCTCCAGTCGTCAATATCAATCAGGCAGAAGTCCATACCCTCAAAGGCGCAAAGAACCTCAGGTATCCCCGGCAGGTAGCCACCGGGGAATATGTACTTCCTTATCCACCTGCTCTGGGTGGAAGGATGGACCTTACCTATGGTGTGGAGCAAAAATAGACCTCCTTCCTCAAGGACTGAGCCCACCGTTTTGAAGAAAGCCCTGTAGTGCTCCCTGCCCACGTGCTCAAACATGCCAACCGAGACGACCTTGTTGAACCTCTCTTTCAGCTTCGGAAGGTCCGCGTAGTGCATAAGGTAAACCCTCACCCTGTCGGACAGGTTTCTCCTCTCTATCTCTTCCTTCACGTAGTTGTACTGGTTTTCTGAGAGGGTTATCCCCACACACTCCACATCGTAGAGCTCCGCTGCCTCAAGTATCACAGAGCCCCAGCCGCACCCTACATCAAGGAGCCTGTCTCCGCTCTCCAGCTGGAGCTTTTCGTAAATTATCCTCCTCTTCTCCCTCTGAGCCTCCTCAAGGCTCATGTCGGGGGAGCTGAAGAAGGCACAGGAATAAGTCATTGAGCTGTCAAGCCATAGTTTGTAGAAGTCGTTTCCGAGGTCGTAGTGTCTCTGGACGTTCTCCTTTTCCTTTAGCTTGTTTACAAAGCTTATTGTGTTCATGACCTTGAAAAAGAGGACTGAAAAGTTCTTGCTCCCCTCAAGGCTGTTCACGTATCTTACCCCAGCGATGAGAACCTTCTCCAGGTCGCCCTCCACATCTATCTCCCCCCTCATGTACCCCTCACCGAAGCCCATCTCGGGGTCCTTAAGAGTCCTCTT
>NZ_JBWONM010000022.1:0-7602 GCF_056450045.1 Hydrogenivirga sp. | reverse complement strand
CAGAAGCTCCGGCGGTCTTATTCCCCTTCCCTTTCCGCCTACGTAGTCCGCTGCGTCTATGGGCACATCTCTTCCGGCAGGTCCTATTCCCACGAAGTGGAAGTCCTCCTTCTGCTTTACCTTGATCTTCATTCTCTACCTCCTAATCTATCCTCCTCGCTATCTCCTTTGCGTACTCCATGGTTGATACTTCCCTTGCCTGCTCTCCCATCCTCCTGAAGCCGGCTGCTATGTCCGGGGTTCCCACCCTGTCCTCAAAGGTCTTCTTAACAGCGTTATAGACCTTCTGGGCAGCCTCTTTCCAGCCGAGGTACTCAAGCATCATAGCTCCCGAGAGGGTCAAAGAGAGGGGATTGGCAATTCCCCTGCCGGCAATGTCCCAGGCTGTTCCGTGGGTGCTCTCAAAGAGAGCATAGCCTTCCCCAATGTTCCCGCTGGGGACGAATCCCGGACCTCCGATAAGGGCAGCGGCAAGGTCTGAAACGTAGTCTCCGTTCAAGTTCTGGGCGATTATCACATCCCAGGCATCGGGTCTGAGGACGAGTTGCATGAGCATCTGGTCGGTTATCACCTTTGTGAGCTTTACCTGTCCCTCTCCCGGCTGAGCCTCTTGGTCTGTTACCACCCTGCCCTCAAACTCGGGCTCCTTTGCCACCTCAAAAGCCCAGTTTATAAAGGCACCTTCGGTGGCCTTCATTATGTTCCCTTTGCCTATCACGGCAACGTTCTTCCTACCGTTTTCAAGGGCGTACCTGAGGGCTTTCCTGACGTGCCTCTTTGTCTTGAACTCGCTCATTGGCTTCACTGTTATGCCAACGTCTTCAGGAAAGCCGTCCTCCTTTGCACCCATCTCCTTTATAAGGAACTCCCTGACCTTCTTCGCCTCCTCGGTGCCGGAGAAGAACTCTATACCTGCGTAAACGTCGTCGGTGTTCTCCCTAAAGACGACAACATCAACCCTCTGGGGCTCAGGTATGGGCGTGGGCTGACCCATCCAGTACACGGGACGGACGGCAGAGTAGAAGTCAAAGGCTCGCCTGAGGGCTGAGTTTATGGACCTGACCCCCTTTCCCACAGGCGTACCGAGGGGTCCCTTTATACCGACCACCGCCTCCTTGAGGAAGTCTAAGGTCTCCTGGGGGAGCCTGTCGCCGGTCTTCTCCTCCGCCTTATCCCCTGCGAGGAGCTCCACCCAAACTATCTTCTTGCTCTCGCCGTACGCTCTCTCAACGGCTGTGTTTATTACGTGGATCATGGCGGGGGTTATCTCCGGACCTATGCCGTCTCCCTCTATGAAGGGGATTATGGGCTTGTCGGGGACAAGCAGGCTCGCCTTTTCTCCCAGCTTGATGAACTCACCTTCCTGGGGTCTCTTTGCCTCTCCTTCCCAGTAGTAAACGTTATCAGCCTTGAGGGTTTCCATTCTCTCCTCCTGAAAGGTGATAAAATTTTAGGGGACTGCCCTCAGGCTGTCAAGTTTTTTAAAACATCGTTTTAAGTCTGTTAGAGTGTTAAAATACACTCTGATGAAAGCGCTCCACAAAACCCTTGATGTGCTTGACCTCCTTATGGAGAAGGGTGTTGCCGGGGTGACGGAGATAAGCAATGAGCTCAACCTCAACAAGAACAACGTTTTCAGGATACTCATAACCCTTGAGGAGCACAGGCTAGTTGAAAAGGAGGAAGAGACGGAGAAGTACAAGCTCTCAACTGGCTGTGTTGTCTTGGGCTACGGCTTTATCCACAAACATCCCCTGACAAAGCTCTCCATACCCGTTCTGAAGGGACTACGCTTCAGGCTGGGTGAGAGCGTAAACTTAGCCATGCTTGACGACAAGCAGCAGTTCATAATATATGTAGCCTCTGAGGAGACTATAAAGCCCGTGAAGGTCAAGCCCAGAATCGGGAGGAGGTACGGGATAAACAGCGGGGTCAGCTCTGCCAAGGCTATAAAGAGGGCTCTAAAGGGAGAAGCGGGCTTTGTCTTTGATTACGAACATGATGAGAAGAACGGGATATCTGGGGGTGCCTGCGTCGTGAGGGACTACAGGGGAAGGCCCATCGCCGCTGTTGAGGTCCTTGCTCCCATGTACAGGATGCCCCTGAGGAAGATAGAGGAGGAGATAAAGCCCCTGCTGGAGGACGCAGCCCTTGATATATCTCTCAAGCTTGGTTATTGGGACTGACCTTACCCAGCTTCTTTGAGAGCTCTTCCGATGCCTCAACCACAACCTTCCTGAACTTGCTCACCAGCAGCTCTTCGGGCACTCTGTAGGCTGGTGCAACGACACTCACGGTGTAGCCTACCTTCCCGGCGTAGTCAAACACGGGGGCAGCTATGCTGACCACGTCCTCTTCGTACTCACCTATGTTTATTGAGTATCCCTTCTCCCTTATCTCCTTCAACTCCTTCCTTATCTCCTCGGGGGTCTTCGTCCTATCGGTGTGCTTTATCCACTTGACCTTCTTGAAGTAATCCTCAAGCTCTCTCTCATCAAAGTGGGCTAAGTATATCTTCCCAGAGGCTGAAGCGTACATAGGAAGGACTCTCCCGAAGCGGGAAAGTATCCCGACCTCCTTTTCAACCTCATGCTTCTCTATGTACAGGACCTCATAGCCTATCTTCGTGGTCAGATAGGCGTTCTCCTTCAGCTTATCCACGACATCTCTCAGGATCGGCTTGGCGAGGCTCCTAACGTCAAGGTGGTGGAAGTAAGCTCTCCCAAGCTCAAAGCATTTAACACCGAGCATGTACTTTCCCGACTCCTCTTCGTAGCTAACCCATTCCCTATCAACGAAGGTTGCGAGTATCTTCTCAATCCTCTCCGGCTTGAGTCCCGTCTTTTCGTGGAGATGCTCCACACCCATCGGCTCCTTCTCTATGAGGAAGAGTATCCTGAGAGCTATATCAACGTTCTGTATCAGGTAGAAGCTCTTATCCCTGTGCATACCTGTGTTCCATATTATACAATTAGTAGTTCGGAGCTCACTATGGACAGGAAGCTTGTCATCCTCGGAGCCCAATGGGGTGATGAGGGAAAGGGAAAGATAGTGGATCTTCTCTCGGAGAACCACGATGTTACCGTCAGGTATCAGGGTGGGAGCAACGCCGGACACACGGTTGTCGTTGGAGGAGAGAGGTTCATACTTCACCTTCTTCCCACGGGCATACTTCACAGCCACGTTGTTGGGGTTATAGCCCAGGGGATGGTTGTTGACCTTGAGGTCCTTCAGGATGAGCTTGAGAGCCTCAAGGAGAAGGGCATAGATTACGAGGGGAGGCTCCTGATAAGCGACAGGGCACACCTCGTTATGCCTTACCATAAGGTCCTTGACAGGCTCTTTGAGAAGAAGGGAGGGATAGGGACGACCCTCAGGGGCATAGGTCCCGCTTACATGTTCAAGTTTGGGAGGAAGGGGATAAGGCTTGCGGACCTGGAGGACGAGAGGAGGCTCTACACCCTGATTGAGGAGAATGTGTCCTTTGTAAGGGATATATGCGAGAAGGTATTCTGCGAGAACTATGAGCTGAATGTTGATGAGGTCTTTGAGAGGATCCTTCAGAGGTATGAGACCTGCAGGGAGATGGTGACCGACGTATCCCGCTATCTACTTGATACAGAGAAGAGCCTTCTCTTTGAAGGGGCTCAGGGAACGATGCTTGATGTGGATATGGGAACCTATCCCTACGTGACCTCTTCAAACTCTTCAGCTCTCGGTCTCTCAAACGGAACAGGTCTGCCACCCAAGTTCTTCTCTGACGCATATATGGTGGGTGTTGCAAAGGCATACACCACGAGAGTGGGCGGGGGTCCCTTTCCTACGGAGTTGAAGGGAAAGGAAGGAGAAAGGCTCAGAGACCTCGGGGGAGAGTACGGCTCAACTACGGGAAGACCGAGAAGATGCGGATGGCTTGACCTCGTAGCCCTGAAGTATGCGGTGGAGGTGAACCACCTTGACGGGATAATCCTCACGAAGCTTGATGTCCTTGACAGCTTTGAAGAGGTTAAGGTCTGCGTTGCTTACGAGTACGAGGGACAGAGGATAGAGCACTTCCCCGCCTCCCTAAAAGTCCTGGAAAACTGCAGGCCCCTGTACAAGAGTTTAAAAGGGTGGCTCAAAGACACGAGGGGAGCTAAGGATGTGAAGGAACTACCGCCCAATGCCCTTGACTACGTGAAGTTCATAGAGGACTACACAGGCGTGCCTGTTATAATGCTCTCCACCGGTCCCAAGAGGGAAGAGTTTATATGGCTCAGGGAACTGCCCAAGATAAAGGTGAGCTCTTTATAAAGAGAGCTAAGGAGCTCAACCTCGCCTTTATAGTATCCTTAAGCCTCTTCTTTCTGGTGAGTTTAGCCCTCTACAGCTTCTTCTCCATGCCCGTGTCCGCAAAGCTTGTGCTTTACATCTATGGGATTGAGATATCCCTATCCTTGATAGCCTACATTGTAGCATTCATAGTAAGGAGAAGGCTCTTCCCCGTCAGGATGTCGGACAAGTACTGGAGCTACACCGCCGTAAGGCGGTACTTCTGGAGTTACGTTCTCCTTTGTCTGCCCTTCGGGGTCGCCTTCATCTTCTACCTCTTTGCGGGGAACCTCTCCTCACTGGTGCTGGGTTACCTGCTCTCCTTGTGTGGTTTAATAATCTTCAGACCCAGAAAGGGGGACGTACTTGATGAAGTACAGGGATAGGATAGAGATAAACCCTGAGGTCATGGTTGATAAGCCGGTCATAAAGGGGACAAGGATACCGGTTGAGTTTATCCTTGAGCTGTTGGCAAGCGGATGGACCTTTGAGGAGATACTTGAAAACTACCCCCAACTCAAGAGGGAAGACATCTTGGCTGCCATAGAGTATTCCCTTGAGATACTAAAGAATGAGAAGGTGTATCCGGTTTGAAGCTTATCGCAGATGAAAACATACCCTTAAAAGTGGTTGAAGGCTTAAGAGATCAAGGGTACGATGTCCTAAGAGTAGATGAGATAAAGCCCGGACTAAAAGACACGGAAGTGATTGACATCGCAATTAAGGAATCCCGGATACTGGTAACCTTTGATAAGGACTTTGGAGAGTTAATATATCGCCATGGATATAAGGTTGAGGGGGTTATTCTCCTTAGGTTTCCTCCCATTAACGTCAACTTTATAGGTGGAAGACTTCTGAGCCTTTTGAACTCAGGAATAGAAATGGAAGGGAATTTTATCGTAGTTGAAGAGAAAAGGATAAGGGTACGAAAGCTTGTTCTCCGTTGAGGCACATGAGCCCATGTGGTTTAATAATCTTTAGACCCAGAAAGGGGGATGTGATATGACGAGAGAAGAGGCTATAAAGAAGCTCTACGAAGAAGACCCTGAGTTCAGGGAGTGGAAGGACAAACATGATGAGCTTGATAAGGATATAGCAAAGCTTGAGAAGCACCATCCCATGACCCACGACCTTGAGCTTGAGATAGAGAAGCTCAAGAAGGAGAAGCTCTACTACAAGGACCTTATGGAGCAGAAGATACAGGAGTTCCTCAAGAAAGGTAGCGGGTAGGGTCCGGAAGCCCCGCCCTCCTGAAGCCCTCCTTCCTCTCAACACACTTCTCACACCTCCCGCAGTGCTTCCCCTCCACCGGTCTCATGCAGGAGAAGGTCAGCCCATAGGGAAGCTTGGCGTAGTAGCGTTTGATAACCTCCTCCTTCTCAAGACCCATGAAGGGTGTATCAACCTTAAGCCTGACCTTTGCACCCCTTGAAAGGAGCCTCTCCACATCGTCAAAGAACTCCCTGTTGTTGTCGGGGAAGGGGTACAAGCCGAGGCTACCTATGCTCACCCTCTTTATACCCCTTTTAAGTGCCTCCAAAGCCACGGCGCTGACGAGTATAAGGTTTCTCAGAGGCATCTCCACGCTGTTTGCTCCGGGTCCTATACCCCTTGCTGGCAGAACCCTGATAGGCAGAAGACTCCCGTACCTCTTCCTGAGGAACGCCCAGAGCCTCTCTCCCCAACTCATCTCAACCCCCTCCCACGGGAAGCCACACTTCACGTATACAGGCAGAACGAGGTATCCCCTCTCCAGATAGTGAACAGCAAGGGAGGAGCTCTCCACCCCTGCGCTGAAAAGAAGCGCAACCTTCCTCATCCAACGCTCCCAGTTCCAGAGCCGGCTATGTGCCTGCCCCCATCAACCCTGATTATCTCCCCAGTGATGCTGTCGCACTCAAGAAGGAATCGGGTCAAACCGCTCACATCATCTAAAGAGACCGCTCTTCCGAGCGGTGTTTTTCTCAGAATCCTTTCCCACTCCTCATCGCTAAGCTCCTCAGCCTTCAGGGTAGGACCGAGAGCTATGCAGTTCACAAGAACGTGGGGAGCGAACTCCTTGGCGAGGACCTTGACCGCTGTGTGAAGCGCACCCTTAGCCACGAAGTAGGCGGAGTAACGCTTGTAGGGTGTGCACTCAACCGCCCAATCGCCGAAGGCTACTATCCTTCCCTTCACTTCCCCCTCATTCCCGAGCATCCTCTCATAGACGAGCTTTGAGAGAAATAGGAACGCCTCAGCTATAGGGACAAAGTGGGAGTAAAGGTCCTCCCTGCTGAGCTTCTCCATAGGTGTGCTGAAATAGGGAGAGGCGAGGTGTATAAAGGCATCAATCCCTCCCAGCTCCTCATAGGCTCTGTCCACAACAGAGGCGTAGCTTGAGGGGTCCGAGAGGTCAGCCTTCAGGGGTGCGACCTTCCTTCCAAGTGAAGCCCCAAACCTCTCCAGCTCACGAGCCTCCTCCTCAGAGCTCCTGTAAAGGAGGCACAGGTCGTAGCCCTCTTCAATAAGGCTCCTGGCTATCTCCCTTCCTACTCTCTTTATTCCCGTTATCAGAACTCTCTTTCCCATTCTCAACCCTGAACTTGAACTCCGCCACCTTCTCCTGCTCACCTATTTTACAGCCGATGCGAAGCCTAACACTCCTGACATCTTCGGGAAGTTTCTGGAAGTAAAGGAAGCCCCTTAGCTTTGCTCCCGGAAGGACCCTGCCGGGTATGAAGGCTTTCTGTATGACCTCCTCCGTATCGGTGTAATAGGGTGTCCCGAGCAACCAGCCGACGCCAACGTTTGGAGTCCCGTATCCAAAGCCAAGAGCGAAGCCAACCGAGGAGTCCCCCCTTGCTATCTCCGATGCCTCCTTAGGCTCAAGGAGGTTGTACTGGTTCCCCCTCTCATCAAGAAGGGTGATCATGTCCTTCTCAATAACTATAGACTCACCGCTGTTGTTCTCCACCTCAACGTAGATAGGTAGAAGCCTGTCCTCAATTGACAGGTAGCCGTCCCAGGCGTTAGCCTTGACAACTATCCTCAGACCGGAGTCCGTGTACACCGCTGTGTAGCTCTTCTCGTCTACCTCCACCCCGTTGGGTAAAGGCACAAGCTTCTTCTGAGCACAGGAAAAAAGGAAGAGAAAGGCAAAGAGGAGATACACCATCGGTAGATAATATATGCCCTTCAGAACCTGTAGCTAAGGTTAAGGTGGAAGCTCCTCCCCGGTTCGGGGACCTTCACACCGGAAGAGAAGGGGTCTCTCAGATAAGAGAGGTGTTCGTAGTAGAACTTGTCCAG
>NZ_JBWONM010000021.1:0-8350 GCF_056450045.1 Hydrogenivirga sp. | reverse complement strand
CCCTTACCCTCTGGTGGTTCTTCGTCCGGCGGCTCCTCAACTATGAGGTCAACCATTATATTCAAGCCTGTGTTCTGGGCGGAGTTGGCGTTGTTTACCATAGCGAGGGCTGCAGCATTCTGCTGGGCGTTGCCGTTTAGCTGGACCGAGTTGTTGTTGTTGTTCTGTCCGTAAACGTTTGTGTTTGTCCTGACGTACTGGGTCGGGCTTTCGCTGTAGTAATAACCTAATCCCTCAGCGTTCCCTGCGTATGCTTCATCTCCCTCAGCGTAGTTGTTCATGTTCCCAGCGCTCTGGTCGTTCGTCTGGTTGAGAGTGGCACTGTCGGAGCTATCAAACTCCATTATGTTCATGCCGGTGTTGTAGGCGGACATGGCTGAGTTCCTTATCCCAAGCCCGGTTGCGTTTGCCTGGGCGTTGTCGTTTAGCTGGACCGAGTTGTTGTTGTTGTCCTGGTCAGATACGGAGCCATCGGGTGAGAAGTCGTTTACCACCCTCTGCTTTTCTTTGTTGTAGTTCTCAGCGAAAGCATAGGACTCTGCATCGTCATCCTCGGTTGAAGCCAGAGCTATATTCCTGTGGTTGTGAGCCTGCTGGTTGTTGGTCTGGGAGACGGTTGAGTCCTCTATGAGTCCAGAAGAGGCGTGCAGGTTTATGCCAGCGTTTTTGGCGGAGTTAGCGTTGTTGGATATTGTGAGACCCGAAGCGTTTTCCTGGGCATAGTCGTTTAACTGAACCGAGTTGTTGTTGTTGTCCTGTCCAGAAACGTTTATATCCGGATTTTGGGATTGCCCAAGGTCTCCGATAGTGTTGTTGATGTTCTGGGTGTTTTCCGCATTCTCGTAGTTCTTTGCAAAGGCGTAGGAGCCAGCCTCAGCTCTGTTGTCCATGTTCATCGCTATCTGGTCGTTCTCCTGATTTCCAGCGGTCAGGGATATGGTCCCGGTGGCGAGTATGTTCAGTCCGGTGTTTGAAGCTGACTGGGCGCTGTTCTCCACCTCAAGCCCCGCTACGTTCTGCTGGGCGTTGCCGTTTAGCTGAACCGAGTTGTTGTTGTTGTCCTGCCCCGAAACAGAGCTTGAGCCAGCATCCCCCGTATGGACGTTGTTGTATATGTCCTGAGTCTCCTTGTCTTCGTTGTAAGCTAAAGCAGAAAATGAACCGTTTGCCCTGTTCCTGTGGTTCGCCGCAACCTGGTCGTTTGTCTGGTCGTACTCCTGACCAAAAGCCTGAGGGTCGTTGGGTCCTTCAACCACCACAGGGAATGTTCCGTCCCTCTTGACCGCATCTTCAGGTTCGGAGGGCTGTGCATCGCTCCAGAGAATGTTTATACCTACGTTAACTGAGCTTGTAGCCGCCGCAACGAGGTCTGCACCCTTGGCGTTCTGCTGGGCGTTGTCGTTCATCTGGACTGAATCAAGGTTGTTGTTCTGGTTTACTGCACCACCGAAGTCTCTCGTATCATTTTCTATGGTCTGAAGACCCTGCGCGGAGACATCTTCAAGCTCCTCCTCGTTGAGGACCTGCATATCACCCGCTACCGCGCCCGTGCTGAGCGCTCCTGCTGCAAATATAGCTGAAAGTAAAAACCTCTTACTCATGATTGACACCTCCTTAAAAGTGTTTTAAATTTTTGGAAAGGCTCTCTTTGGCGCTTCGGCGCCTCTTTGCTTACCTTTTTAAGCTTCCTTACTCTGGTGCCATGTGCTTTCCTCTCCTCATTTCTCTACCTCCTTTGGTTTTCAATGCTGATCTCAATCCTCGTTCTCCTCTTCACCCCTCCCGTGTCCTTTGCCTCGTCCCAGAGGATTATCCTCTGGTTTGATACATAGGTTGAGGTTGCCTCATAACCGGCGTGGATGTCCTCAAGGACCCTGTCGTCAACTAAGGTTGTGCACTCCGCAGGACCTTCCTCTGCCGGCTGGGAGAAGAGCAGAGTTGCTCCAAGAAGTAGAAGAAGCATCACCCCCCTTATCATCTCACCCCTATATATGCAAGCTCCGTGCCAAAAGTTGTCCCTTCATTGAGAGACAGGGTTTGGAGGTGAAATCCGGACAGGCTGAATAGGGAGCTCTGTCAAAATCCTTTACACCGGTCAGGGTGGGATAGGCATCCAGAGGATACCCTTCAAGGTCTTTGGAGTTGTCTGTTAAGGATATTTACAGGCTGTTAAGAATTTTTACACGCCGGTTGAGATGAGGAGGTTCCCGAAGCTGTCAACCTCAGCCTCGGAGCCGGGTGGGAGCACGGTGGTTGAGGAGTACTCCACCACGATGGCGGGTCCCGAGAGTCTGTTTCCCCAGAGGAGTCTCTCCCTTGAGTAAAGCTTTGTTTCTCTGAAATCACCGCCGAAGGCGGTCCTTACAGAACCTATGAGGGCATGAGAGCTTTCGCTGTCTGATTTCTCGGCAAACCTCCTCAGGGTGGGCTTCGGGGTTGGGGCAGTTGCTCTGAGGCGAAGGTTCACAACCTCAATCTCCCTGTCGTGCCTGTAGCCATACTGTCTCTCGTGCTCCCTGTGAAAGTCCTCTTCGTAGCTCTCAGAGAAGGGGACGTTGAGCTCGTAAGACTGCCCCCTGTACCTGATATCAAGGCTCCTCTCAAGGAGGAGCTCCTCGGGAGGGAAGCCCTCTGCTTCCATCTCCTCTACGGCTTTCTCCTCAAGGGTTCTGAACATCTCCTCAATCTGGTGGTATCCTGTCTCCGAGCCCCTCAGCATAACGGTCAGTGAGTAGTCCTTCACCACGTCGGCAAGAACCATGCCCACTGCGGAGAATATGCCCGGGTCGGGAGGGACTATCACCCTGGGTATGCCCAGAAGCCTCGCCAGGAAGACCGCATGGAGCCCTCCCGCTCCCCCGAAGGAAAGGAGGGAAAATTCGGATGGGTCGTATCCCCTCTGAACGGAGACCCTCCTGAGTGCCCTCTCCATGTTTGAGTTGGCTATCTGGATCACGGCGTCGGCGAGTTCAATTTCCGATACACCGAGCCTTCGGGCGAGGTCTCTCATCGGCTCCTTCAGCCTTTCTGGATAGAGCCTCATCCTCCCCCCGAGGAAGTGTTCCGGAACGAGCCTGCCCAGATAGAGGTTGGAGTCTGTGACGGTTATCTCCCTTCCTCCCCTTCCGTAGCATACGGGTCCTGGGTCAGCACCCGCACTGCGAGGACCGACCCTCAGGGCTCCCCCCTCGTCAATCCATGCCACCGAGCCTCCCCCGGCTCCTATGGTGTGTATGTCTATCATAGGAACCCTGATGGGAATCCCGCTTATCCTGGTCTCGGAGGTTACCGTCGGCTTCCCGTCTATCAGGGATACGTCCGTTGATGTGCCTCCCATATCAAAGGTAATGAGCCTTTCAAAGCCTGTCAGCCTGCCTGTGTGGAGGGCGCTTATTATACCTCCCGCGGGTCCCGAGAGTATTGTCCGCACAGCCTCCCTCTTGGCTACCCGGGAGGATATGATTCCTCCGTTTGACTGCATCACACTCAGCCTGTCGCCCTCCGCGAGCCTGCCCTCCAAATAGCTCAGGTACCCCTCCATCTTCGGGGATACGTAGGCGTTTACAACGGTGGTTGAGGTCCTCTCGTACTCCCTGAACTCTGGAAGCACCTCGTGGGAGAGGGAAACGTGGAGACCGAGCCTCTCCCTGAGAACCCTCCCCACCTCCTCCTCGTGGGCTGGGTTGGCGTAGGAGTGAAGCAGGCAGACCGCAACGGACTCAACACCGAGCTCCTTGAGCCTCTGGACTATTCCCTCAACCTCTGAGGGGTCAATCTCCTCAAGGACCTCCCCCCTGTAGTTTATCCTCCCCCTTATGCCGAGCCTAAGCTCCCTCGGGACGAGGGGTGGGGGCTTCCTGTAGTGAAGGTCGTAGAGCCTCTCCCTGTTCTGTCTGCCTATCTCAATCACATCCTCAAAGCCTGCGTTTGTTATGAGTGCTGTCCTTGAACCTCTCCTCTCAAGAAGGGCGTTGGTCGCCACCGTTGAGCCGTGAACTATCCTCCTTCCCTCTGCGCCTATCTCCTCCAGCCCTTTCAGAACTGCCTCCGCAGGGTTGCTGGGTGTGGAGAGAACCTTGAGGACCTTCCAGCCATCATCGGTCATGTATATGAAGTCTGTAAAGGTCCCGCCCGTATCAACCCCTACAACCACCATGCCCAATATTATCTCAGAACTCTTATAAGTAGCCTTGCGCTCCAGGGGAAGAGCAGTGAGGAGAGGGAGGCTGTTATGAAGAGAACGAGAGCCCTCTCTTCATCAATAAGACCCGAGGAGCGGGCTATCTCCGTTCCAGCTATCATCAGGGTGAAAGGATAGGAAAGGAGCACGGAGGAAAGGAAAGCCTCCTTCAGGGAGAAGCCTGCCAGAAGGAGCATGAGGGAGGGGACGAGCCTGAGGAGGATAAGCAGGACAAGGAAGATGAGGACCTCCAGAAGTATCTGGGTGCTCAAGCCCGAAAGCTCCATACCCATGCCGGTCTTTATGAAGAATATCGGTATGAAGAAGCCGTAGCCTATTGAGGAGAGCTTCTCTTCAAGGTCGTGCTTTTTCCTTATAAAGAAGGAAAAGACAGCACCGGCAAGGAAGGCACCGAGGACCCCTTCAATCCCTGCAAGATGGGCTAAAACGGAAGCGGAGAACATCAGGACGAGGCTGAGCCTTATGTCTATGGCGCTGGGGTCCTCCTCGTAGGTCAGCCTCCTGACAAGCTCCGGATACCACCATATTAGAAGCCTTATGCCATGGAAAACCACGAAGAAGCCCAGAAGGAAGAGGGTAACCATCCCCACATCCTGGAGGAAGCTTCTCCAGTCCCTGAACCCCCCGAGCTTTTCCATGAGGGTAAGGGCAAAGAGGCTCACGAGCTCACCTATGACACCGAGTATGAGTATCCTCTTACCCAAGGAGGTGGCGGAAATCCCCATATCCCTCAGGGTCGCGACCATGAGACCGACGGAGATGAGGGAGAGGATCATGAGGGCTGTCAGCTCCACATCCATGAAGAAGGATAAAAGGGCTCCGAAGAGGAAGATGAGGAGAGTATAGCCCGTGTATATGCTCAGCATTGAACCCCTTGTCCTCTCCAAAAGGTTGAAGTCTATCTCAAGTCCAGCCAAGAACATCAGGATGAGGAAGCCGAGCTCGGAGAGGAAGGAAAGAACCTCAGGGGTCTCCTGGGACCCTCCGAGCATGTGACCGAGGGCAAGGCCGAAGATGAGCTCCCCGACGGGGACCGGCATACTCAGGAGTCTTGCAAAGAGAGGAGAGAGGAAGGCGCCGGCAAAGACCGTAAGGAGAAGAAGCTCAGCGCTCAAGGGTTACCTCCGGCACGAGGAGCGTGGTCAGCTCAGCCTTTCTTGCGAGCAGGTGAGGCACATAGGGACTCCAGAACCTGCTCCTCCTACCCGGGGTGTAGCCCACAGCCAGAAGGTTGAACTTCCCCTCAAGGAGCTTGAGGGTCTCTCTCACCGGGTTGCCCTCCTTCCTTATCAGCTTCACCTCCAAGCCCGTGGCGTCGGAGGTCCTTTCAACGAAGGACTTCAGGCTCTCAAGTATCTCCTTCTCCTCCTTTGTCATCATCTTCTCAATGCTGGTAACGAAGAGGATAAAGAGCTTGCTCCCAAAGAGCCGCGCGAAATCAACAACGTTGGCGAGGAGGAAGCTGAGAGCTTCGGTGTTGGCGGAAACTAGGATGTTTTCGTAGGGGGAGCTTCCCCTCAGGAGTAGAGAAGGGACCCTAAGACCGCTGAAGGCAAGCTCCACGCTTGGGTTTCCAAAGAACCCCCTCTTCCTTCCATCAAGGAGCACTATTCCCACATCCTCCTGGGGAGGCTCCTCACCGCACTCTCCCTCAATCCACTCCCTTACTCTGAGCCTCTCCTTCACGTAATCAACCTCCTCCCCCCTTACATTGCAGGACAGACCCTTCGGACCCCACTTCAGGGGAAAGTTGGGCTCACCCCTTATCACCATGTTCAGGAAGAGCTCAAGTCTGGAGGGCTCACCGACTACGAGGAGTCTGTCGCCGGGCTGGAGCCTCAGGTCAGTTCGGGGGAGAATAAGGCTATCCTCTCGGTATATGAGGGCTATCCTGACGTTCCTCATCCTCAGGTCGCTCAGCTTGAGGTAGGCTGCGGGTGAACTCCTCGTTATCAGCACCTCAGCCACCTCACCCCTTCCCATACCTATCCCGACGGGGTACCTGACGATCCCCTTGCTCTTGAGAAGGTTCTTGAGAACTGCCCCGAGGAGGTCTGGAACAGAGACGAGCTCTATTGAAAGCTCCCTGAACTCCTTGCTCTCAGGTCTTTCCTTTGCCACGAATATTATGGTCTCCTTGAAGCCGAAGGCTTTCCTCAGAACCTTAGCCACCGTCAGGGTAGTTTCGCCCTCAAGGAAGGAGATGACAGCCTCAACGGAGCTCAGGTCTATCTTTTCCTTCCAGAGTTCAACATCGGTGGCGCTTCCGGGCACAACGCTCAGGTTCTCTATACCTTTCTCCTTCTCAAGGAAGCTCCTGAGCTTCTCTCCCTCCCTTTCAACAACGATAACCTCTGAGAAGGAGGCTACTATCTCCGTTATCTCCTCCACGTACCTTCCGAGCCCGAGCACGACAACGCTCATATGCCCATCCTCCTCCCCAGCTCAAGGGAGAGCTCCTGAAGGTCCTCCAAGCCGGAGATATCCCTCTCCCTCAGAGGGATGTAAATCCTCCTAAGGTCTCTGAAGCGCTCCTCAATCTCCCTAATGTACTTTTTCTCCTGCTCCTTTCTCATGTGCAGGAATAGACCCTCCTCCCCTTCGGGGAGGACCTTGTTTACCATCAGGAGCTCAACACCCATTCCCATCTTCCTGAGGCTCCCAACGAGCCTGTGGGTCTCCTCAATCGGCAGCCTTTCGGGGTTGAGGACTGGGACGAAGGTCGTTCTGGGGGAGAGGATAAGCTCGCTGAACCTCGCAAACCTCTTCCTCCTCTCTTCAAGGAGCTTGAGGGTTCTGTCCTCCCTTTCGCTTCCTCCCGCCTCCCAGAACCTGCGGGCGCTTTTCCTCTTTCTCAGGAGCTCCTCTATCCAACCTCCGACCCTACCCACGGTTTTCAGCATCTGGAGCGTGTGTCCTGTTGGGGCTGTATCAACGACGAAGTGCTCGTATTCTTCAAGCCTCTCAAGGATAAGGCTTGAAAGCCTCTCAATGGTTGCAGCCTCCTCAGTCCCGGGGGTCTCCTCAACGGAGTGGAAGACCTCCCTTATCTGGGAAAAGACATCGGGGCTCAGAAGGGACTCCAGGCTCTCAAGGACCCTCCTTATGTGTTCCCTTACCGCCTCCTGCGGGTCTATCTCAAGGATGTAGAGCCTATCCGAGACCTTGATCACACCCCTTCCCCTCACCCCGAAGAGGTCGGAAAGGGAGTGGGCTGGGTCTGTGGATATAAGGAGAACCTCCTTCCCCCTCTTTGATAGGAGGAGAGCCAAGGAGGACGATAGGGTGGTCTTACCAACTCCCCCCTTCCCGCCGAAAAGGATGAGCTTCTTTCCGAGCATCAGGATAAGTTTAAATCCATTGGAGGCTTCCTCGTGAACTGAGCGATTATCTGGAGGGCGTCCTCAATCGTCTTAAAGCTGTTGGGAAAGTGGAGCTGGAGATACTTTACCTTTACACCGGACTCTTCCATGGACTTCACTACAGAGAGAACCTTCTCGGGGGGAGGTATGTAGGGGGCTATAACACCTATCTCGTCCCCTCCTATGCGGAAGACGACTGGAGAGGTTATGTCTATGACGTCCCTTTCCATGAGCCTTATTATCACGTCCCTTATGTCGTGCATACCGCAGCACTGGACGTTGATAGCCTCCACGAGTCTGGTCAGCGCCTCGTTACCCTTCTCCCAGCCGTACCTCCTGTTTATCTCAAAGAGGTTCTCTATATCAAAGACGGTGAAGCAGAAGGGATCTCCCCTCTCTATGAAAGCCTCAAGGGTAGGCAGGAAGAGGTCTCCCTTTATAGCTCCGGTAAAGTCAAGGTAGTAGAAGCTCCACCTTATCTTCTCTATCTCCGCATCAAGCTCAAGGGGTGGAGTCCTGAAACTCTCAAGCCCGGAGAGAACCCCAACAGCCTTCGGGACTATCTCGGGGTCAAAGTGGCTTCCGGCGAGCTCCTCAAGCTCCCTCAGGGCAACCTTCCAGGGCTTGGACCGCTTGTATATTCTCCTTGCGGTCATCGCTTCAAAGGAGTCAGCTACCGTGTATATCCTCGCAAGGAGGGGTATGTCGGTATCTCTCTTACCGAAGGGGTATCCGCTCCCGTCGTACTTCTCCTGATGGTAGAGAAGCACCTCCAAGGACCTCTGGG
>NZ_JBWONM010000020.1:0-4007 GCF_056450045.1 Hydrogenivirga sp. | reverse complement strand
GATGACTGTAACCATCACAACGGCGTTCTCTCTGAACATGCTCAGCTCCTTGTCGCAATCCCTCACTTTTCAGGGATGACTGCAACCAGAAAAGAGCTATCAATTTGGTTCAGCCTCAATCAGGTCGCAATCCCTCACTTTTCAGGGATGACTGCAACACAGAAGAGGAGTATTGGCTTGACAACGAGCTTTACCGGTCGCAATCCCTCACTTTTCAGGGATGACTGCAACGTTGAAGCCTCGTCCCTTGACGAGGCAGAAAGGTACTTCAGTCGCAATCCCTCACTTTTCAGGGATGACTGCAACGAGAACCCATTTCGGGTTCTCCTCAAAATCACTTGGGTCGCAATCCCTCACTTTTCAGGGATGACTGCAACATGGGCTGGATGAAACATTGTGATTGGGCACTTCAGATGGGTCGCAATCCCTCACTTTTCAGGGATGACTGCAACTCGGAAGCGAAGTCCACGGCAGAGCCTCATTCAGGCTCGTCGCAATCCCTCACTTTTCAGGGATGACTGCAACATGGAGCTAAAACTTCATAGGAGGTAGTGGTATGAGAGAAGTCGCAATCCCTCACTTTTCAGGGATGACTGCAACTCATGCGGGGAAAGAGGAGATGGCAACGCCTAATGAAAGTCGCAATCCCTCACTTTTCAGGGATGACTGCAACCCTACCTATTAAAAACCCTTTTTATCAACAACTTAGAACTGCGAATTGTTTGCAATTGGGGTTGATGTCGGGATTTTGTAGATATATCAATGCATTCCTTCCCGAGTGCATCCCCCAACGCTTTGCTTAAAATTCGCCCTATTCAGTTGTCAAGGAGCCGGCAGGGAATTTCTCCCTGCATGTTGAGCTTCAATAAGATTAGAACTTCAGCCAAAAATAGAATATGATCCTTATCATCTTTCACGATTTTGAACGTAATATCAACAACTTACGATAGCAAATTTTAAAATTTTGTAAGTCCTTTATCTATCATTCTTTTTGCGATGGGCATGGAACTTGACATAACCCTCAATCAATATCCACCCTCACGCTGTCCTTCCCGTCGTAGGAGGGGCTGAAGGTGGCAAGGAGAACGGAGACGACGGAGGTGTTGGTGTAGAAGTGAACCTTCCCCCTCGGTATGAAAGCGCTGTCGCCTTCCCTCAGCTTCTCCCTCCTTCCGTCCAGATAGAGCTCCCCTCCTCCCTTGAGGACTACAAAGGTCAGGTCGTGCTCCGCATGGTAGTGAGGAGGCTCCGCGGTCCTTATGAAGACGAGGAACTGGCTCATCCCTTCGCTCTCATGGAGCTTGACAGCCTCAATTTCTTTTACCTCTTCGCTCTTGCTCTTCACAATATCCGCAAGCTCCCTTACTCCCTCTGGACCAAAGCTCTTCATGGTTAAGATTATATCTCCATGCGTCTCATAGTATCGGGAGGCTGGTTCGGAAAGGAGGGTCTCTACGAAGTTGAGGTTCTCGGGATAAGCACCTTCACTAAGCTTCCGCCCCCTCCCGAAGATAGCTCCTTCTTGCTCCTGTCCTACGACCTTACCTCCCAGACCCTCGGGGTTCCCGTGAAGAGCTCCGACCTACCGCCCGCTCTCCTCATAAAAACGGGAGAGCTCCGAAGGCTCAGGGAACCCGAACAGAGGAGTCCCTCCCTCAGACTCAAGGGCTGTAGCCTCGGCAGGGAGGAGTATCTCTCAAGGGTTGAGAGGGTAAAGTCCTACATAGAGAGGGGAGATGTGTACCAGCTGAACCTTACCAGCAGGTTTGACTTTGAGCTCGGATCAGATCCAGAGGAGCTGTTCTTTACCTTCTTCCGGCGCCAGCCGGTACCCTTCGCCTTTTACCTTGATGCAGGGGACTTCTTTCTCCTTTCGGGCTCAATGGAGCTATTCCTTGAAAAGAGGGGAAGCCTGCTAAGGAGCAAGCCGATAAAGGGGACGGGTAAAAAGCCAGCCCAGATACTCCTGAGCGAGAAGGAGAGGGCTGAGAACCTGATGACAACGGACATGATGAGGAACGATATAGGGAGGGTGGCTCTTAAGGGGAGTGTCAGGGTGAGCGAGCTCTTCGGGATAGAGAGCTACAGAACCCTCTGCCACATGCACTCAACCGTTGAGGGGCAAACCTACGCCGACCTCAGGACTATACTTGAGGCCACCTTCCCGCCCGCCTCGGTGACCGGAGCTCCAAAGAGGAGGGCTGTCCAGATAATTGACGAGCTTGAGCCCCATGCGAGGGGGTATTACTGCGGGACCGCAGGTTTTGTCTGGAGAGGAGGGGACTTTACCTTAAGTGTTCTCATAAGGACCGCCTTCGGCGGTGGTTCTGAGATAAGCTACTTCTCCGGATGCGGTATAGTCTGGGACTCAGAGCCCGAGAGGGAGTGGGAGGAGCTCCTGCTCAAGCGGAGAGCCTTCTATCCGTAAAGGGATATCCTCGTCTCCTTCCTCTCCATGAAGCCCTTCCTGAGCTTGTAGCCCTCTTCGGGATAGAGACCGTAGTAGAGGTTCTGGACGTGGTTGCCCTCAACGAAGAAGCTCCACCTCTCAAGGGCGCTTCCTGCAAGAACAAAGATGTAGGTCAGCCCGAGTATCCAGTGGTTCACCGTCCCCGTTATCCAGGCGTAGAGAACAAGGAACAGGGGAACGATAAAGGTGAGCAGGTAGGCTAAGGGTATCACGGTGGAGAGGAGCTCCTTCCCCTTCCTGTAGTAAAACTCTGTCGTACAGTAGTTCTCAGTAGTTGAGCCTGTGTCTATCACCCTTATGGGTCTGTTGTGGGGGAGGTTGAGGGCTTCGTTCATTGTGGGACGCTTGAGGTAGAACTGCCTTATGTTGAAGGCGAGCCTGAATCCCAGTCCGAGGGCGAGAAAGAGGAAAGATAGGAATATGAAGGTTCCCAGATAGGGGAGGCGGTAAAGGTAGGAGAAGTAAGCCATCAGCGTTGAGCCGAGCATTAGGTACATGAGGAGGTAGTAGATAACAGTAACGGAGCTGTTCCACTCCAAGACGAACCTGTTGGAGGCATATATCATAGCTGTGGAGAAACCGCTCAGCACCCCGAGTATGAAGGTGAGAACACCGAAGAGGTGCTCAAAGAGAGGGTTTGCCCCCGTGAAGTTCAGGACGAGGTACACAAGAAGGGTAAAGCCGTAAGCGCCGCTGAAAACAGCCTCTCTTGAGAGCCAGGAGGTTCTGAACCTCCTTATAGCCTTCCAAGCCCTGAGCTTGTGCCCAAGGTGGAAGGAAGCTCCAACAGCCCCGAGGGCTATCAGAACGAGCTCAATAACTCCCAGCTTGAGGATGACCTCCCTGGGAAGACCCTCACCCTTTCCAAAGAGCTTGAGGAACTCAATGGAGTACATGAATATGAACAGGCCTATTGATGTTCCAGCGGTGAGGAAGAAGAATATCAGCGACATCGGGGGATGCATCAGACCACCTCCTCCACCTGCTTTTCTTCAGGCGTGCCGGCTTTATTTGAAACATGGTGTCTCTTCATAACCTCAAGGAAGAGAGGGTTGTCGGGCTTGAGTATGTGCTTCTCAAACTCCTCAAGGTTTATCTTCGTCTCCGTACGTGGGAGGTAGTGGTTTGCGGGGTTTGTTCCCATGTCGGGGAATAGGACGAAGCCGTTCCTCTCCTCTATAACTTTAAAGACCTCGCTGTTGGGGTCCTCTATATCACCGAAGAACCTCGCCCTCGCCGGACAGGTGAGAACGCAGGCGGGCTGGCGGTGCTCAGGGGGCAGGGACTCATCGTATATCCTGTCTATGCAGAGGGTGCACTTCTTCATAACCTTGTCCGCCTCATCAAACTCCCTGCATCCGTAGGGACAGCTCCAGGAGCAGAGCTTACAGCCTATGCAGTCATCGTAGTTGACCAGCACTATACCGTCCTGTTCCCTCTTGTAGGTAGCTCCCGTGGGGCAGACGGGCACGCAGGGTGCGTCCTGGCAGTGGAGGCACGACTTGGGAAGGTGGAAGACCTGGGTGTTGGGGAACTC
>NZ_JBWONM010000019.1:0-2572 GCF_056450045.1 Hydrogenivirga sp. | reverse complement strand
GGAAAGACCCTCAAGAGCCTCAGACCGTCGGTGGGTGCCTTCCTCAACTTCCATCCCGACCACTTAGACTGGCATGAGGACATGGAGGACTACCTCAGGAGCAAGCACAACATCTTCCTGAGGCAAGGAGAGTCCGACCTCTTCATAGGGGGTTCACGGCAGGAGGAGGTCCTCAGAACACCAACACGGGCACAGAGGATATACATTGAGGAAGTTTCCCTGAAGGGAGAGAGCGTTGTCTTCCGCGGGGAGAGGCTCTTTGAGCTCGGGGACCTGAAGCTGAGGGGGAAGCACAACCTGACAAACGCCATCGTCGCCTCACTGATAGCCTACCAAAAGGGCGTTCCACCCGAGAGGATAAGGGAGGTCCTGAGGAGCTTCAGGGGGCTTCCTTTCAGGATGGAGCTCGTTGGAAGGTGGAGGGGCGTGGAGATATACAACGACTCCAAGTCAACAACTCCCAACGCTCTCAGGGCTGCCTTAGAGAGCTTTCCCGATAGCTCCGTTATACTCATAGCTGGGGGGAAGAACAAGGGTGCGGACTTTGAGCCTGTCAGGGAGACAGCTCTGAGAAAGGTAAAGGCTGCGCTGCTTATAGGAGAGACGAAGGATATCTTGAGGACCGCCTTCGGCGGTGTTTCAGGATTAAAGACCTCAAACTCCCTTGAGGAGGCTCTTGATGAAGCCCTCTCCATAGCCCAGCCCGGGGACTTTATCCTCTTCTCTCCCGGGTGCTCGTCCTTTGACATGTTCAGCAGCTATGTGGAGAGGGGAGAAGCCTTCAACCGGTTGGTCAGAGAGCGTTGTAAACTATAAGCATGTCGGAGGTAGGGAAGCTCCTCATTCTCTTCGGGGTTGTCCTCGTTCTGATCGGGGCTCTGCTCCTTCTCTTTGAGAAGCTCCCCCTCGGGATAGGCAGGCTCCCGGGCGATATAGTTATAAAGAGGGACAACTTCGTCTTCTACTTCCCTATAGTTACTTCCCTGCTGCTCAGCCTGCTCCTGACGCTTATACTCAACCTGATCTTCTCAATGAAGAGGTAGCCTTGTAGTCCCTGTATATCTTTGAGAGTATTCCGTTCACAAACTTGGCAGCCTTTCTATCGGCGTATCTCTTCGTCAGGTCTATGTAATCGTTGAAAGCTCTTCCGGGGTCGGGCGGGTTCATGAAGAGTAGCTCCGCAACCCCAAGCCTGAGGGTGTTCCTCTCTATGTAGCCGAGCCTGTCAAAGCTCCAGTCTTCCAAGTACTCGGATATGATTGAGTCAATCTCAGGCAGTCTGCTCCCCACTGTCTCTACGAGCTGGCGGGTGTAGCCGAGTATCTCCTTGTTCTTTATCCCCTTCTCCTCAATGTACTCCTCAAGGACCTTCTCAAGGGAGTCCCCCCTTATGTCCCACCTGTAGAGGACTATCAGGCTGTTCTCCCTTGCCTTCTTCCTGAACCTCATGGTCAGCCCATGTTCCTGAGCAGGTCAGCCATCTCTATAGCGGATAGGGCTGCCTCCCATCCCTTGTTTCCCATCTTGGTTCCCGACCTCTCTATCGCCTGCTCAAGAGAATCCGCCGTAACTATACCGAAGGAAACGGGCTTGCCCGTCTCTATAGATAGATTGGCTATTCCCTTTGACACTTCCGCGGCTATGTAATCAAAGTGAGGTGTGCTACCCCTTATCAGAACACCGAGGGCTATGACCGCATCAATGTTATCCCTCTCTAAGAACTTCCTGACCGCCACAGGTATCTCCCAGGAGCCCGGCACCCTTGCAAGCTCAATATCCTCCTCCCTTCCGCCGTGCCTGAGGATGCAGTCCACAGCTCCCTCCACGAGCCTGTCCACGAGGAGGTGGTTGAACCTTCCTGCAACTATTCCGAACCTCAAACCCTCTGCGTTGAGTTTCCCTTCGTACTTTCTCATAGTGTCTATTAATTATATTCCCAAGCCCAGAAGGGGCGTCCCCTCAATGGAAGATTGACACATATCATAACATAATTAGCATATAAGAATATTCTAATATACAGAACTGAAGGAGGTGTTAGCCATGGCGCTGATTAAGGAATTTCCCCCCGATGGGGTTGTGACCATAAATAGAGTGATACTTAAACCGGAGTACACTGTTGAGGACCTTGAGGAGAGGGTAGCCGAGCTCTGTGAGCACGTCAAGACTTTCCACTCAATTGATGGGTTTATCGGTGGCTTCGTCCTCATGAACGCGGGGATGATATCAAAGGAAGGTTCAACGGTTGAGGACAAGGAAGTCTCTCCCCTCAAGGACAGAGAAGCCCTCATAGTGACCTTCTGGACATCCTTTGAGCAGCACGAAAAATCCCACCAGAGCCCCCAGTTCCAGAAGCTCTTTGAAAGGGTCCTTGAGCTCTGTGAGAACGGAAACGAAGAGATAGCCTACAACATGCTCTGGCAGGGTAAAGCCTACGACCCTGAGACCGCAAAGAAGGCCATGGAAGCCAAGCAGAAGTTCGCCTCCTGCGAGAGCTGCTGACCCCTCCATGGCTCGCCCTCCCCTCCTTTCTTTTTTATCTGTATAAGCCAAAGCCAAAGGTGAGGTGAAGAGC
>NZ_JBWONM010000018.1:0-3423 GCF_056450045.1 Hydrogenivirga sp. | reverse complement strand
GGTGTTCTTTCATGTTTATATATTAAGACCCCTTGAGCTCCTTGAGTATCTCAAACTGCCTCTCCATGACGTAATCACTGACTATCTCCTCCTGCCTGAGGTCAAGCTCGTAGCTCATCCCTACCCTGAAGACATCTCCCTGAGGAGTTATGTGCCTTATCAGGGCGTCCGTCCTTATCTCCCCCTTGGGAAGTCTGAAGCTAACCCTAACCACATCCCCTACCTTCAGGTCATCTGTATCCCTGAGATAAACGCCCACACCACCCACCGATATGTCAGCCATGCTCCCAACCGCCTCCCAGTCTCCCTTCTTCAGGGTAACGCTCATGGGCGCTTCTGGGATAACGCGAACGTACCTCCTCCTCTCCTGGGGAAGGTCACTAAAGCCTATTATCTCAAGGTCCATGGTTTCCCCAATCCTGTCTATATCCCTTATCACCACAGCCACTGGACGGGGAAGATTTACGTGCTTGACGAAAACCTCCTTTTCTACCTCAAAGACCTTGAACTCGCAGGGCTTTACCCGAAGGGTCCCTTCTTGCATCCTGAGGATTCTTGAGCGACATACAACCGGAACCTCCTTGTAGTAGGTGATGATCTCAATGTCCCTGTTGCCCTGGACAAACTGCTTCTCAAAGAACTCAATGGCTATCTGTCTCTCCCCCTCAACCCTCTCCTTTTCCTCCCTCGCCTCCCTGCGAAGCTCTGCGATGTATCTGGCGTAAGCCCCCTCCACTGCAGAGACGTAGGTGTCAATGAGTATGACCAAGTCCTTGACCCTGCTGTGGGGAAGCCCCTTTTCTATCACGTAATCTATGTAGTCCTTTAACATCTGCAGAAGAGCCTTTGAGAGGGCTGTGTTTATATCTATCCCGAGTTTGGCAAGCTGATAGGACAGCTCTCCGAGCTCTTCCACTGGGTCCCTCGTGAAGGAGAAGAGCATCGCATAGAGCTTGTCAACGAGGGGCTTCATGTTCTCCTTGCTCAGGACCTTTGTTCCCGAGGCTTTCAGGCTCTCCAGGAAGACCTCTCCGAACTTATCCCTATAGCCCAGAAAGAACTCTCTGTCCTCTTTGAGGTCTTCGGTTATTTCCATCCCGACTATTATGCCTTAGCCTCTGGTAAAATACTGGAGTAAGGAGGGGAAGTTATGCCGCTGAAAGTTTCCGATAGAGCTCCAAACTTCAGTTTGAGATCCTTGGGCGGTGAGGAGGTAAGTCTTGACTCTCTGGAGGGCTACAAGCTACTTGTATTCTACAAGGTCACCTGTCCCACCTGCCAGCTCACACTGCCCTTTATCCAGAAGCTCTTCAAAAGCTACGGGCACGCTGTGAGATTCCTCGGCATATCTCAGGATAGTGAGAAAGAGACGGAAAGATTTGTTCAGGATTACGGACTCACCTTCCCCCAGCTCATAGACTACCCCGACTACCCGGCATCTTTGTCCTACGATGTTCAAGTGGTTCCCACCCTCTACCTTGTAGATGAAGAAGGCAGGATATCCTTCTTACTTGAGAGCTTCGTAAAGAGCTCTCTTGAGGAGCTGAACGAGAAGCTTGCAGACCTTGCGGGCAGTGAGGTGAACCCTCTCTTTGAGGACGTGAGCGTTCCACCCTTCAAGGCTGGCTGAGGTTCCAAGAGCAGGCGTTAGGTTAACGCCTCAGGCTATGCAGCTCAGGTCAAGCTTATCCCCGTACCTGTAGAGAAGGAGTTCCCTGAGTTCCCTGTGTTTCTCAAGGCGGGGGTCCTCCTCAAGGAGCTGTCGGGCATCCTCTCTCGCATTCACGAGGACAGCCCTGTCGTGGGCTCGGGCGAGGTTGGCTATGTTGAAACCGAAGTAGCCAGACTGGGATATCCCCAGAAGCTCTCCCGGACCCCTGAGCTTCATATCCATCTCGGCAACTTCAAAGCCGTCGTTTGTTCTGACGAGAACCCTGAGCCTCCTTATCGCCTCCGCATCGCTCCTTTTCAGACTGTCGGGCACAACGAGGTAGCAGTAGGAAGGTCTATCAGACCTGCCGACCCTTCCCCTCAGCTGGTGGAGCTGGGACAAGCCGAACCTGTGGGCATCCTCAACTATCATCAGCGTAGCCTCCGGTACGTCTATTCCTACCTCAATCACCGTTGTGGAGACGAGTACATCCCCCTCCTCCTTGAACCTCTCCATCACCTCCTGCTTCTCCCTGTCGCTCATTCTCCCGTGAAGTAGCAGGACATTGCTTGAGGGGAGCATCTCTTTCCACCTTTCGTACTCCTCTGTGGCAGCTTTGAGCTCCATTTTTTCAGATTCCTCAATGAGTGGATATATCACGTAGACCTTGTTCCCCGCAGATATCTCCTCCCTGACCTTCTCAAGGAGCTTCTCCTTTTCGCTTTCGTAGAGGAGGAAGGTCCTCACCTCCTTCCTGCCGGGAGGAAGCTCGTCTATTATGGAGAGGTCAAGGTCTCCGTATATTGAAAGGGCTAAGGTCCTCGGTATGGGGGTTGCGCTCATGACGAGACAGTGGGGATAGAGCCCCTTTCCCTTCTCAAGGAGGAGCTTCCTCTGCATGACACCGAACCTGTGCTGCTCGTCTATGACGACCAAGCCGAGCCTCTCAAACTCAACCTTCTCCTGTATGAGGGCGTGGGTTCCTACCACAACCTTTACGTTCCCTTCCCTTATGTGTCTGTATAGGCTCTTCTTCTGAGAGGGCTTCAAGCTCCCCGTGAGGAGCCCGACCTCCACACCCTCCTTAGAGAAGAACTCCCTGAACTTCTCATAGTGTTGCTGGGCAAGTATCTCCGTTGGAACCATGACCGCCACCTGATAGCCCCTCCTTACCGCCGCCAGAGCTGCTCCCATCGCAACCACGGTCTTACCGCTCCCCACGTCTCCCTGCAGTAACCTGTTCATAGGGTGCTCCCTGCCCATGTCAGTCAGAATCTCCCTAAGAGCTCTCCTCTGGGCGTTGGTTAGTCGGAAGCTGAGCTTTCCCTCAAGCTCCGCTATGAACCTGTCGGGAGGGACCTCTATCCTCGGGGAACTCTCAAGCTCAGACTCCTTCTTCTTCAGGAGTAAGGAGAGCTGAAAGAGGAAAAGGTCGTCGTAGATAGCCCTCCTGTGATATAGGTCTGAAAAGCTGTTGAGGGACTTGATGTCTATGCCTTCGGGCAGATGAAGGCTCAAGATGGTTTCGTCAATCTCCGGAAAGCCGTACTTCTTTCTTATACGGTCAGGAAGGTACTCGGGAAGATACCTGGCGGTCCTCTGGACTATCTTGCGAAGGGAGGCTGTTATCCTTCTGTGGCGTGTTTTTGAGGATATCTTCGTTATCTCGCCCTTGCTCCTTATGTAGTATATCGGGAATATCCTTCCGTACTCATCCTCCTCAAGGAGCTCTGGATGAACCATGTACTTCTCCCCTCTGAAGGACTTCAGCT
>NZ_JBWONM010000017.1:0-3370 GCF_056450045.1 Hydrogenivirga sp. | reverse complement strand
AGAACTTTCGCAAGATTCTCTCAGTGAGAAGGGAAAACCTGAGGAGAATAATAGACGAGATAATAGAGGTTCAGGGTCAGTTTCTCAGAGGTGAGGGGAACCTCAAGGCTCTGATGGTCAAGGATGTGGCTGCAAAGCTCGGTATAAGCGAGTCCACGGTTAGCAGGCTGATAAACTCCAAGTATGTTAAGACGCCTCAGGGAACCTACCCCCTCAGGTTCTTCTTCGTTAGGGAGACGGCGGGAGGCATATCACAGGAAGAGCTCATGAGGGAGATAAAGGAGCTCGTAAGCAGCGAGGACAAGAGGAAGCCCCTGAGCGACGATGAGATAGCAAAGCTTCTCCGCGGTAAAGGATACAAGGTAGCGAGGCGGACGGTAGCCAAGTACAGGGAAGCCCTCGGGATACCCTCCTCACGGGAAAGGAGGGAAAGATGAGACTAACACCCGAGGCATATAGAGAAGTGGGTAAGTACTTTTTAAGTGTATCTTTGGCTTTTTTGGTATTCTCACTTATCCAGCTGGTTGTATTCTTTATACTCGGGGTTTACCTTCTTAACAAAGGAGGAAGTTATGAAACCTGAGATGGGTGTTCTTATACTGACCATACTACTGTTGGCGATGGGTGTATCCATTGTTGTCTTCACCAAACCGGCAAGGAAAAAGGAAGCTACCAAATGATGGAGCGTCCTTTAAGATGAAGCTAAGGGAAGTTCAGGGTCTTATAGAGAGAGAAAGACTTGATGCCTTCATGTTTTCATCTCAGGCGAATGTTTTCTACCTTTCGGGTTTCCGCTCAACCCACGCTTACGCGATAGTCACTCCGAGCTCAAAGTATCTTCTGACCGACGGCAGGTATTACGAGAGGGCAAAGGAGGAGCTGAAGGGCTGGGAGGTTGTTCTCATAGAGGGCAGGGCTATAAGGTTCCTCAAGAAATTCTTGAGGGAGAAGGGGCTAAGGAAGGTCGGCTATGAGAGCGACAGGGTTAGCTGTGATTTCAGGAAGGCTCTCAGAAGCACGAAGATAAGGTGGGTTGCTTACTCCAACTTCTTGAGGGATATAAGGGCACTGAAGACAAAGGAAGAGATAGAGAGGATGAGGGAAGGGGTCAGGATAAGCGACAGGATATACAGGGAGCTCCTCAGCTACGTGAGTCCGGGTATGAGCGAGCTTGAGGTGAGGGGTTTCATAGTGGGAAAGATATTTGAGTCTGGGGGAGAAGGGGAAAGCTTTCCGGCTATAGTTGCCAGCGGTCCGGGGAGTGCTGTGCCTCACTGGGAGACCTCCCGCAGGAGGATAGGCAGTAACTCTCCCCTGCTGATTGACATGGGTCTTGTCTGGAAAGGCTACTGTACCGACTTCACCAGAACATTCCATATAGGAACTCCCGACAGGGAGTTTATTAAGGTATACAACATCGTCAAAGAGGCACATCTGCTCGCTCTGGAAAAAGCTAAGGTCGGGAACAGACTCGGGGAGGTTGATAGGACTGCAAGGGACTACATAAGTAAGAAGGGCTACGGAAAGTACTTCACCCATTCCACAGGACACGGTATAGGGGTTGAGATACATGAATACCCGAGGGTTTACTATAAAGGGGAGGACGCCGAAAGGGTCATAGAGGAGGGGATGGTCTTTACGATAGAACCGGGGATATACCTTCCCGGAAGATTCGGGGTCAGGCTTGAGAACATAATAGCCGTGACCGGCGGTGTGGGTGAGCCCCTCTCAGAAATAGACCTTGAGCTGGTCAAGGTTTAATCTCCATCATAGAAAGAGCTCTGTCTTTTACCTATCCTTTCCTCCATGGGGAAAAAGATAGTCAGCCCGATAAACAGGAGAGAAGACAGGCTCCCTCCGGGACAGCACTGGATAAACTACCCCATAGTCTACGACATAGTTGACCGCCTCCCTTCCTTTGACATGGAGAGGTACAGGTTCAAGGTTTGGGGTGAGGTTGAAAATCCCCTTGAGCTCACCTACGACGAGGTTCTGAGCCTGCCTTCCGTTGAGCTTGTGGCAGATTTTCACTGCGTTACGAGGTGGAGTGTGAAGGAAGTTCAGTGGGAAGGGGTCCCAACCTCCGAGATAGCGAAGCTCGCAAAGCCTAAGGAGGAGGCTAAGTACGTATTTGTCTACTGCCTTGAAGGCTACACCACAAACCTGCCCCTTGAGTACTTTTTGAAGGAAGACTCAATCCTCGCCTACAAGATGTTCGGTGAAACCATACCTAAGGAACACGGCTATCCCCTCAGGCTCGTTGTTCCCCAGCTCTACGCTTGGAAGAGTGCCAAGTACGTCTGGGGTATTGAGTTCAGGAAGGAGGACAGACCTGGCTACTGGGAGGAGAGGGGCTATCACATGCTCGGGGACCCCTGGAGAGAACAGAGGTACTGGGGGGATTGATATAATCTCCCCATGCTCATAACCTTTGAAGGGATAGACGGAAGCGGGAAGACAACCCAGTCAAGGAGGCTCTATAGCTTTCTGAGGGAAAGGGGGATTGAGGCTTACCTTTACAGGGAACCCGGGGGAACGCCCGTAGGGGAGAGCATAAGGGAGATAGTTATAAACCAGGATGTCTACGAGAGAACAGAACTCCTCCTCTTTGAGGCGGCAAGGGCGGAACTCGTTCAAAGGGAGCTCAAGCCAAAGCTTGAAAGGGATGCAGTCCTTATCCTTGACAGGTACACAGACTCAACCTTAGCCTATCAGTCCTACGGGAGGGGTATTGACAGAGACCTCGTCCTTGAGCTGAACAGGTTTGCCTCTCAGGGACTAAAGCCCGATATAACCTTCCTCCTTGACCTTGAACCTACGGAAGCCCTTCGGAGGGTTAAAAACAGCAGTCGCTTTGACGAGCTTGAGTTTCTCAGGCGCGTTAGGGAGGGTTTTTTGAGGATAGCCGAGGAAGAACCTCATAGGGTCGTTGTCCTTAGGTCCTCCGAGGGTGAGGAGGAGGTCTTCTCCCAGATATTGGGCAAACTGAAGGAAAGGTTTCCTGACAGATTTGATTTTTAGAAAGGCTCGCCCGGGCGGGCGAGCAAAAACTCTTGGGGAGGGAGGGGGAGGGAGTTTATCACTCCCAGCCTCTTTCCAACTAGCTGAGTATAAATATACCACCTTTATAACAGACTGTCAAGTGGTTTTATAAAACGTTGATAGTAGAGGTTTTCTTTCCCATGTGTTATTATTAACATTCAAGGGGGAGACAGATGCTCGGTTTCATCCTTCCCCTGATACTTGCAGGGGGAGTAGCTTTTGGAGGTTCTGATATGAAGTTAGAGAGCAAAGCTTTCAGGGAGGGAGAGAGCATTCCCAAGAAGTACACCTGCGACGGGATAGACGTCTCTCCCCCTCTCAGCTGGTC
>NZ_JBWONM010000016.1:0-6274 GCF_056450045.1 Hydrogenivirga sp. | reverse complement strand
GCATAGGTGTAGGATGAGACCCTGCATCCATCATCCCTGTGGTGAACCATCAGAAGCCTGCCACCGTATGAGTTAAGACCTGTGCAGCCTATAAAGTCGCTCCCCGAAGGGCAGTAGCTAAAGTCGTTGGAGACAACCGATGCGGTGAGAACCACCCCGCTCACCCCCGATAGCCTGTGGGAGAGGTAAGCAGAGGCGAGGGAACCCCTGCTCACCCCGACGAGGTAAACCCCTGAGAAGCTCAGACCCGTTTTATTCTTGGCATCTCTGAGAACGTCCTCTACGTCCCTTAGGACGTCGTCGTGCTCTGGATTGCCGTCCTCATCCCAGTCGCCACCTACCCTGTAGGCGCTCGCCACAACCTTGTTGTTAAAGCCGTTGAACCTGCTCTTTACCTCTGGAGGCATATCAAGGAGGATCACGACGTGCTTCCTGCCGGCAAAGGCTTGGGCGTTCCTCGCGAGGAAGTTGTAGCTCACCCAGAGCTCTCCGCCGAGGTCTATGGAGTTGCCGCTGTCCTTACCGCAACCATCCTTCTCCGAAGAGTATCCGAAGTGGCAGGTTCCATCTCCTCCGGGAAAGAGAAGGAGGGCTATGGGCTTGGGTGCATCCTTGTCCCTTATCAGCAGGTACCTGACACCCTCTTTGGGGGATGTGTAGATTGAAGCGGTCACGTTCTCGGGGGCATGAAGGGATGCTCCCTTCTGTCCGCAGCCAAAAGCAAGAAGCATGAGAGCGAGCACTAAACCTCTCATCCAAAACCTATATTTATTCTATGGCAGACCTGATAATGATGTGGGGGGAGATGGACGGTGAGAGCTTCTCTCCCGAAAGGATATTCTGGCTCCTGTCAAAACCCCATCCCCACTGGGTTGAGACCAGCAGGGACAACCTCAAGCTTGACTTCAGGGAGAGCGGATTCAGGCAGTTTGTCTCCCTGTCCTCAAGATACATAGTCACGGACGCCATGCTCATGTTCGGTCTCCAGTTCTCCTACGAAACCCAGAGGCTCATAGAGGCTCTGAACCCTGTCAGGCTCATGGTCAGGATGAAGCCGGGGAGCTACCTCGGTATGAGCCACCACTTTCTGGGTGCTCCCTTTGAGATAGAGATGGACGATGTCCTTAAGGAGTTTTTGAACTCTGCGAGGGATATCCTTGAGAGCACCGGCTTTGGTAAGGACGTCGTTATCGTATCCTTCAACCCTTACTTAGAAGACCTTATCCTCGGGAACCTCAGCAGGATAAACAACCTCAGGTTCAGGTTTATGAGTGCGAGTCAGTAGGTGTTAGCCATATCAAGGATTATGCTGTCGTAATACTTGGACAGGGACTCGGGAGCCAGACATCTGAGGGGAATAACCTGAACGAGGGCTACCCCGTCCAGCATCATGCCGAGCTTGTAGGCTGCCGCCTGAGAGAGGTCAATTATCCTTCCGTCCACGTAGGGTCCCCTGTCGTTTATCCTCACGGTCACAACCCTCCCGTTCTCCTCGTTCCTGACGAGGACGTAGGTGCCTAAGGGGAGGGTCCTTGAGGCTGCTGTGAACTTGAAGAGATCGTATATCTCACCGTTGGCTGTCTTCCTTCCGTGGAACCTTCCTCCGTACCAGGATGCTGTCCCCCTCTCCACCCTGCATCCTTTCCTGACCTTTATCCCCGGTGCGACCTCAACGTAGTCCTCCTTCAGGAGCTCCGAAAGGTGCCTTCTGAACTCCTTTATCTCAACGAGCGTCCTCTTTTTCTTCTTCACCCCGAGCTCAAGGTGAAGCTCCTCACTCCCGAATGTAAGGGCACAGACGGTAAGAATTAAGAATGCAAGCCTTCTCATAGCTCCAAGGGATAGTGGTAGGGCTTAAGAGAAACCTCACCTTCGGGCAGTCTCACGGGGGACTTGAGAAGCTCCTCTATCAGTTCAAGCTTACCCTCCAGGCTTGAGACATCCTTGCCATATAGCTTTGCAAGGTCCTCAAGGTCGGGAGCCTTTCCCACCTTCTTGGCTATCTCTCTTGATATGACGTACGCCTTGCTGTCAACCTCGGGGTAGAGGTCCTTTATGTAGGTGAGAACCTCGCTTGAGTAAACCACAACCCGCGGATACCTCGCCATCCTCTGGATCATCTCCTCAAGGTGGAGCTGGTCGTGTTTGGAAATTCCCTCCTGCGTCTTTATCGCTGCTATGAGCTTGTCCCCCTGAAACTCCGCATGGTAGATAACGTAACCCGTGGGCACCACCTCCCAGCCTGACTCAAGGGCTGTTGTAAGAAAGGCTCCCAGAGCCTCCTCCTTTGTCGGAAATATGTTCGTCACCTTCTCAAACTCCTCGGGGGAGACCTCCAGATAGACGATACATCTTTCATTGTCCACCCTCTCTAAGGAGAGCCTGGGGGTGAGCTCCTCCCAGTTCTCTATGAGGGCGTATCTCTCGGGGTAGTTCTCCTTGAGGAACTTCTTCACGTCATCTATATCCGAAGCGCAGCTGACGGCGGTTTGAAGCTTCATACTTTCCTCCAGAGCTTAAATTTTTCTACGTCTTATATGATACTAAAGAGAGATGGAGGGCTGGACTCTAAAATCCTTTGAGCTCCTCAGAAGCTTCTTTAAAAGGCTTGCCCAGGAGCCTATTACCGAACTGTCTGTGCTGGTAGCCTTCCCCCTGATATACCTGCTCCTCTTGAGGGGTTTGAGGCTCCTCTCCGAAAGCCTCAGGAAACCCTTAGCCTTCGGCTTTTTGAGGCTCTTCTTAGCCCTCGGCTTTTACGGTCTTGCCACAGTGGGTATTGAGAGGTATTCGGGGCTCCTCTCCTTGCACCTCATAGTCGCAGGCTTTTACGTAGAGGTCCTCCTATCGCTGGTCTCCCTGCTGGAGAGGTGGGTAAAGCCGGGCACCCCTTCTCTTGTGCTCACCCGGGTCTTCCTACTTATGGGGGGTATTTCCCTCTTCCTTCAGGACCTCTCAAGGAGGTATGAGCCTTCCCTTGGGAGCTTTTACAGTACAAGCTTTAAGCTCTTCTCCGCCCTATTCCTCACGGTTTTGCTGATAAAAACCTACTCCCGGGTAGCTGAGGAGCTCAGGGATAGGGTTGTCGGAAGGGTGCTCAGAAGGGCTCGCCTCGGGCTCTTTATCCTTTATCTCTTCATAATAACTGCATGGGTTCTCGGTGAGGTAAGTCTATCTCAGGACCTCGTGATAAGGGTGGTCCTCATAACCGGCATACTCTTTGGCTACTACTCCCTTCAGGTTTACCTCATATCCCATCTTGAAAAGAGCTTTCCCGATTCCTTTTCGGCGGTAAAGGATAGCTTGAGGAAGTTCCTTACCCTCTTAGCCCTCTTCATCCTGTACAAGGGCATGGAGGTTCTCTTCCCCCTTGAGAAGGCAAAGTCCTACCTCGGGAGGGCTTACGTAATAAACACGGAGCTCGTGAAGATATCCCTCCTCTCCCTGATAGAGAGCCTCTTCATATTCTTATTCTTCCTATCCCTGACAGCCCTTCTGAAGAACCTCGCCTACATATACTACATGAAGAAAGGGAAGGAGGTGGAAGCCGGCTCAATCCGTGCCCTCATATCAAATACGGGTCTCCTCCTCACGGCTACCCTCTCCCTCGTTCACCTCGGTATAACCTGGAAGGTAATGATTCCCATAGCGGGAGCTGTGGGCGTTGGTCTTGGCTTTGGACTTCAGACGATATTCAACAACTACGTGAGTGGTTTTATCCTGCTTCTTAGCAAGAACATAAAGGTGGGTGACCTCGTTGAGATAGAGGGCAACGCCGGTCGTGCCATAGGAAGCACCTCTGAGACCATATTCGGTCAGGTTGCGAACATCAACATCCTGACCACGGTGATAAGGACCACCGATAATGTAGAGATAGCCATCCCCAATTCAGAGTTCGTCTCGGGCAGGATAATAAACTACTCCCTGTCCGACCCATACATAAGGGTGAGGATACCCTTCGGGGTGTCTTACTCCTCAGACCCTGAGAAGGTCAGGGACATACTCCTCAGAGTTGCCCAGGAGAGCGATATAGTCCTAAAGAAGCCAAAGCCGAAGGTCTGGTTCTATGAGATGGGGGACAGCGCCCTTATCTTCTATCTCCTCGTGTGGGTTGATGTCAGAAAGTTCTACAGGATGAGGGCACTCAGAAGTGAGATCTACTTTAGGGCATGGAAGGAGCTTAAGAAAGAAGGCATAGAGATACCCTTCCCCCAGAGAGACCTATGGTTCAAGAATCCCCTCAAGGTGGAGATAGATGAGAGAGGACTTCATGAGAGAGGCTCTGAAGGAGGCAAAGGAGGCTCTCCGGAAGGGTGAAGTCCCAGTTGGGTGCGTCGTTGTGAGGGAAGGAGAGGTAATCGCCCGTGCCCACAATCTCACCCACTCAAGGAGGGATGCCTCCGCCCATGCGGAGATACTCGCCCTGAGGGAGGCGGCGAAGGGGCTGGGGGACTGGCGCCTTGAGGACTGCGATGTCTATGTCACCTTAGAGCCCTGTGTGATGTGCAGCTACGCCCTTGTCCTATTCAGGGTGAGGGAGCTCGTCTTCGGAGCCCTTGATGAGAAGCACGGTGGGGTGATGAGCCTGTACAATATACTTGATGACCCCAGGCTGAATCATAGGGTAAGGTGGGTTTACAGCCCGGTTGAGGAATGCGCGGACCTGCTAAGGGATTTCTTCAGGAAGAGGAGATGATAGTGGGGGTTATAAGGGTTGAGGTGTACATACCCGATGCGGGTTCCCTCAAGGCAAAGAGGAAAGAACTCAGGTCAATAAAGGACAGGCTCAGAAGCACTTTCAACGTCTCGGTATCGGAGATAGACAATCAGGACTTATGGCAGAGGGGAAGCATAGGGATAGCCCTCGTCGGGAGCGACACCTCTCACATAAAGGAGAGCCTTGATAGGATTATCAGCTTCCTTGAAAAGAACTGGGCACACCTGATACTCAACATCCGTCAGGAGATAGTGAGCTTGTAACTTCCTCTAAGCTTTAGCCTCTGCCCGCACTTGCATGAAAAGCAGGTCTGTGTGGTAGGCTCAAACCCGTCCACAAACTCCACGGGAATAAGGGTAGCAAGGTGTGTTCTGAAGCTGATTACCGAATAAGCCTCCGTGCCACCCCTCTATACTCTCATCCTGAAAGGCGTTGCCATAGTCGGATAAAGGGACTCCTAAAGAAGGATTAACTCCTCAACTTTTTCCGCCTCCCTCTCCTTATTAAACCTGGGGGAGAAGAAGGTTATCGCTACGTTTTTGTTCTCCCTTAGGACTTCTTTTACCGCTTCCTGGTCCTTGTAAGTTTTTATGAGGGTTCTCCAGGAGAAGAAGTGGTGAAGGTGGTGAAAGTCCGAGTTCGCAACAATTCTGCAACCCGCAAGGTTTACCGAATTGAATAAATCAAACTGGTTTGCAACCTCCCAGACGTCAAAGAGTTCCTTGAAATTTTCCATGTTCTCGTAAAGGTGTTTTGAGAGGTGCTTCCTGTCGCTTCCCTTTTTCTCGGGGTGTGCGGCGATGCTTATCCCTCCCTTTTCTCTAACAATTTCGGTTATCGTCTCAACGCTCAGGAAGGGGTCAATGTAATCCTCAACATCAAGGACAACTATGTGGTATTTATCCGTGTTGTTCGTGACTTCAAATCCCGGAATGAGTATCATCCTGTATTCCTTCCAGGCTCTCTTTGCCTCTTTCCTCAGGAGCTTTATGTAGTCCTTGAAGTTCTCGGTCGTTATGGAGGGAACTTTCGTTCCTCTCTCCTCCAGTCGCTTCAGGTATTTTCCGTCAAAGACATGGTCTGTTATGGCAATAACGTCAAATCCCGCCTCCCCGTAAAGGTCAACCACCTCCCCCAGAGAAAGACTCCCGTCGCTAATATTCGTGTGAATGTGAAAGTCGCATAGAAGCCACCTTTCCATACCTCACCTCCTGTAAAAACCTTTAATGCCTCAGTGTTAAGCCTTTGTTAAGGGAGAAATTAACAGGATGTCTCCTCTCAAACCTGGGCTGTCTACCTTCCTTAGAGCTGTGCCTCATATATACTGCATCCCCTATTTCTGGACATATCAAGTAGTTCTCTCACAAGTGGGGTTAGGAGTGGTTCCTGTAAAATCTTTCCTATGAGCTTCAGAAGCCTTCAGGAGTTCGTCAGGGCACTTGAGAGAGAGGGAGAGCTTGTAAGGGTAAAGGAGAGGCTCTCTCCCATCCTTGAGATAACGGAGGTCATTGACCGGGTCTCAAAGATGCCGGGAGGGGGTAAGGCGCTTCTCTTTGA
>NZ_JBWONM010000015.1:0-2123 GCF_056450045.1 Hydrogenivirga sp. | reverse complement strand
AGTCCACTCAACCTCCACCTGATCTCCCAGCTCCTCACTGATTATCTCAAGCTGTCCCTCAACACCCTTCAGATGTTTAGAGACATTATCAAAGTATCTTTCCCACTCACCCCTATCAAGCTTCCTTGCTGCCATCTCTCCACCTCCTGTATTTAATTTTAGACCATAAAATACTTCCTATGCCTACAATACTGATCACAAACGATGATGGATACTTCTCCGAAGGGATAAGGGCTCTCAGGGAAGCCCTCCGCCCGATAGGAAGGGTCGTCGTGGTGGCGCCCGATAGGAACCTGAGTGGGGTAGGACACTCCCTTACCTTCACCATGCCCCTTAAGATGAGGAAAGTTGAGGAGGACTACTACACAGTTATAGGGGGGACGCCAGCCGACTGCATACATCTGGGCTACTACGTAATCCTTGAGGGAGAGAAGCCAGACCTTGTCTGTGCAGGTATAAACGAGGGACCCAATCTCGGTGAGGACATAACTTACTCTGGAACTGTTTCAGGTGCCATGGAGGGGAGAATCCTTGGGATACCCTCCATAGCCTTCTCAGCCTTCGGAAGGGAAGACCTCATGTTTGAGGAGATAGCATCCTCCTGCAGGCTCCTGGTTGAAAAGGTGCTTGACAAGGGTATGCCAGAGGACACCTACCTCAACGTGAACATCCCAAACCTAAGCAGGGAGGAGGTAAAGGGCATAAAGGTGACCCGTCAGGGCAAAAGAGATTACAGGGAGAAGGTCTTTAAGTACCTCGCCCCCTATGGAGAACCCCTTTACTGGATAGCGGCGGAGCAGTTCGGCTGGAGTGCTGAGGAGGGAACCGACTACTGGGCTGTAATGAACGGCTACATCTCCGTTACACCCCTCCAGCTTGACCTCACCAACTACAGAGCACTTAAAGAGATTAAATTCATAGAAGGATGAGAGCAAAAGATCTGGCCAGCCTTCTCAGAGGTGTTCTGATAGGAAACAGTGAGGCTAAGATAGAGGGCTTCTCCATTGACAGCCGAAAGGTCTCTGGAGGGGAGCTCTTCTTCGCTCTGAAGGGGGAGAGGCACGATGGGCACTCCTTCGTGAGGGATGCTCTCTCAAGGGGAGCTGTAGGAGCGGTTGTTGAGAGGCTCCTGCCCGTTCCCGAGGGAAAGTTCATCGTGGTGGTGGGGTCGGTCTTGGAGGCTCTTCGCAAACTTGCGAGGTGGAAGAGGGAGAACTTCAGGGGGCGTGTAATCGGGGTGGCTGGTTCGGTTGGAAAGACCACAACAAAGGAGCTCATATATCACCTCCTCTCTAAGGTATCTAAGACGTACAGGAGCGAAGGTAACCTTAACTCCCAGATCGGGCTACCTCTTGTCCTTGCCAACATGCCCCATGAGGCTGACTACACGGTCCTTGAACTTGGTGCGAGCCAGGTGGGTGATGTCCTGAGCCTGACGAAGCTCTCTGAACCTTCGGTGCGTGTTATAACCGCCATAGGAGAGGAGCACCTGCAAACCTTCGGCAGCCTTGAGAACGTCATAAGGGGCAACGGGGAGATATTCTACGGCTTTGATGAAGAGAGCTGGGCGGTTTTGCCCTCAAGCGTTAGAGCACACTACGACTTACCGCCCGACAGGCTGATAGCCTTCGGGGAAGGTTCAGAGCTCAGGGCGAGTGAGGTGAGGCTCAGCCTGAGGGGCACCGAGTTTAAGGTGGGTAATGAAGCCTTCAGCGTGCCGGTTCTCAGCAGGGGGATAGTTGAGAACGTCCTTGCCTCCTTCGGAGTACTCAAGGCTCTTGGGTATGAACCCAGAGAATTCAGGGAAGACCTCATGAGCTTCAGGGCACCGGAGGGGAGGATGAACCTGATTGATGGAGGTGATTTTTTCCTTATTGACGACACCTACAACGCGAATCCACCTTCGGTAAAGAACGCTATAAGGACGTTATGCTCTTTAGAAACCAGATCTAAGAGGGTGGCAGTTCTTGGGGATATGCTTGAGCTTGGAGATGAGAGCTCCAGACTGCACGGCGAAATTGGGAAGTTTGTTGCCCAGCATGGGGTTGATTGCACCCTGTTTTATGGCAAAGAGATGGAAGAGGCTTATAAGGAGTGCAGGAGATACGGGGGAGTTTGCTTCT
>NZ_JBWONM010000014.1:0-6023 GCF_056450045.1 Hydrogenivirga sp. | reverse complement strand
TCCAAGAGGAACTTCACTATCCTGCTCTCCACGTTCCTGAAGGCTAAAGCCTCAACCATGTCGTCCGTTCTCCTGAGCCTTGCGACGAGAGCCTTTATGACGTTTATCGCTATGTCCGGGTTTTCCCTCAGTATCCTCAAGAAGACATCCCTCCTGAGGACTGCGAGCTTTGTGTTCTCCTGAGCCAAAACGGTTGCTGACCTGGGGAGCTGGTCTATCATGCTCATCTCACCGAGAAACTCCCCCGGTCCGAGTTCCGCCAGAACGAGCTCGTTCCCGTGCTCATCAAAGAGGGACGCCCTGACCTTTCCCTCAAGAACGAGATACATGTCGTCGCTCGTGTCCTTTTCGTAGAAAAGCACCTCCCCCATGGGGAGGTCTATGATCTCAAAGTTTAAGGATATCTTCCTGAGTTCAGAGTCCGACAGGTTCTGAAAGAGAACGCTCTTCTTCAGGAAGTCAGCTACTTTCCCCGTCTCCCCCATCCCTAGAAGATTTTAGTTTATATTTATTCCTATGCCAAGACTTATGTACTTTTCCGTTGTCCGGGAAAGGCTGGGAAGGTCTGAGGAGGATATAGACTTCAGAGGCACAGTAAAAGAGCTCAGGGAGCTCTTAAAGAAGAGGTATCCAGAAGTTGCGGATGTTATAGATAGGGTGAAGTTTGCGGTTAACGAGGAGTACGTTGAGGACAGCTTCCCCCTTGAGGGAAAGGAAAGGGTGGCTATAATACCGCCTGTGAGCGGTGGTTGATGAAGAAGGCTCTTATAGTAAGGCTCTCATCCCTTGGAGACGTAGTTCTCACCTCTGTCGTCATTGACCCCCTTATGAAAGCTGGCTACAAGCCCTTCCTCCTCACCTTCAAGCCCTACGACACCCTCTTTGAGGACGACTGGAGGGTAACAACCATAGGTGTGCAGAAGGGGGAGCTCCTGAGCGAACACGTCCTGAGAGAGCTTAAGGAAAAAGGCTTTGATCTCTTTATAGACCTTCACAAGAACCTGAAGACGCTCCTCTTGAGGAAGAAGCTGGGAGGAAGGTGGCTCTCTTACAGGAAGGATTCCCTGCGCAGGAGGCTTGCGGTCAGGTGGAGCAGGTTCAGGAGGAGCTTCCACGTTACAGAGAGCTACCTCCAGGCTCTGGGTGAGATGGGGAGAGGGTTTGAGCCTATGCCGAAGGTCATCATCTCAGAGGAAAGGCTTGAGAGGCTCTCGGAGTTTCTGCCAGAGGGAGAGTTCATAACCATAGGTGCGGGAGCGAAGTACAGGAAGAAGAAATATCCCTACTTCAGGGAGCTATCCTTAGCCCTGAGGGAAAACGGTTTTGAAGTGGTCTGGCTCGGCGATGAGAAGGACAGGAGAGAGCTGGGTGATGTGGAGGGTATAAACCTGTGCGGGAGGCTCTCCCTTCCGGACGTGCTCGGTGTTATAAAGCTCTCAAAGGTCTTTATAGGAAACGACTCCGGACTTCTTCACTGCGCGAGAGCCGTAAAGACAAAGGCGGTTCAGATATACGGTGGGACCCACCCTACCCTCGGCTTTTCCCTCTACCCCGAGGAGGGAAAGGTTATCCTGAAAGGACTTGAGTGTCAGCCCTGTGACATACATGGTAAAGGGAAGTGCAGGTTCGGTGATTACAGGTGCCTTGATATAGACCCACGCTCTGTCCTCGCCGAGACCCTGAGGCTTGTCAGTGCTGGAAGCGAAAGGAGATAGAAATTATAAGTACTGACAAAGAAAAAAAAGGGAGGTGTGTCATGGGAGTATTTGAGACGCTCCTGCTAAAAGAGAAGCTCTCCTCCACAGAGAAGCTCGTCCTTCTGAGGGAACTCCTCAAGCGAGAGATGGACGTCATGAACGAGTACTGCAAGATAAACGACCAGATTCCTAAGGACTACGCCATTGAGCTGTGCCACCTTCACAACATAAAGAAGGTTAACATTGCAAGACTGCTCGCCATGATAAAGCACTTTGATCCCAAGTTCATGGAGGCTCTCATAAACACCGACCCGAGGGTAAGGCAGTACATCTCCTACTACTTTGACTTCATGAAGAGACACTCTTACCTTGAGGAGGTCCTGGAGCCCCAGAACCTTTTTGGAAACTGGGACTACATCCGATACAAGCTCAAGATATTCTTCCCCGACCTGACCTTTGACGAGATCGACAGCTTCAAGTTCAAGAGAAAGGAGTTCATAGACTACGTCCATGAAAGGCTTGGAGAACCCATTGAGCTGATTGAGGAAAAGCTTACAAAGGCGACCTGGTACGAGACCGTTCCCTACCTTGAGCTCGAGAGCGAGATGGACAAGAGATGGCACCCAGAACCCATAATGACCGACATGGACTGGGAATTCATAAAGCGCAACCTCAAGGGAAGAAAGAACATCATCATACGGGACGAAAGCGGGGAGGAGAAGCTCGTTTACGTTGACGTTGACCTCTCTGATGAGGAGATTGACAGGTACAGGAAGGACAGGGAGGGACTCAAGAAGCTCCTGATTGAGAGGTACAACATAGATGAGAGCGGAGCAGAGCAGATACTGAGGAAGGCTGGCTGGGAGTCCGAAAGCTACCACATAGTCCCGCCCATCCACACCGACGCCCACGTGGATTACGGTGAGACACGCCCGGAAAAGGAAAAGAAGAAAAAGAAGCAAGTTGAGAAGAAGAGCTTTAGCATCAGCGCGCTGACAGCCCACGTGAGATACCTCGGTGGTCTTGAGCTTGAGATGCTCAACTACTGGGAGCTACTCTACGAAAGGCTTGAGGAGATAAGGGACAAGCTAACCCTCTTCATAAGGACGAAGAGAAGGCTCCTGGGAAAGCTCTTCGGTATCTACTACACCCTTGACCCCGTTATGGCTGAGGCGATAGTTACCTACGACCCCGAGATGGTCCAGAGATTGAAGGAGCTCGTCACAAAGACGGGGGTCAGAAACAAGAAGTTCCTCATATACGACAACAAGGCTGCCTGGGATGATGTGAAGAGGAGGATAACCTCCGTATTCCCAGAGGTGAGCGAAGAGGAGATAGAGAAATACAAGGGTAACAGGAGCGGCTTCGTTGAGTTCCTGGCGAAGAAGCTCGGCAAGGACAGGGACTACGTGGACGAGAGGCTTGAGAGAGCTGGCTGGCTCAGGAGTGAGGAGATACCCTCCTTCCTCATGCATATAGGTCCCTGAGGGGAATCAGCTCCTTTATGGAGCTGTATATCTCAAGGGTAGCCCTTGACCTGTTTAGGGTGTAAAAGTGGAGTCCGGGGACCCCGTTCTTGAGGAGGTCCTCACACTGGGTGATTGCAAACTCAACCCCTATCTTTGCAACCTCTTCCGGCTTGTCCTCAACAGGCTCCATCCTCTCTATCAGGGACTGGGGTATGGTCGCACCGCACATGCTCGCAAACTTCTTTATCTGCTTGAAGTTCGTTATAGGCATGATGCCGGGGATTATGGGTATGTTTATCCCTTCCTTCTGGCACATATCAACGAACTCGTAGTAGTAGTGGTTCTCAAAGAACATCTGGGTTATGGAAAAGTCTGCACCTGCGCGCACCTTCTCACCAAAGGACCTAATCTCCCACGCCATATTGGGAGACTCGGGATGACCCTCCGGGTAGCTCGCCACCCCAACGGAGAAGTAGTTTCCGAACTTCTCCCTTATCAACCTCACCAGGTCAACCGCGTACCTGCAGGCTCCCTCGGGAGGTCTGAAGTCCGGTCTGTCGTGGGGAACGTCCCCTCTCAGAGCTAATATGTTCTCAATCCCTATGCTCTTGTAGTCCCTGAGGATGTCGTAGAGCTCCTCTCTGGTGTGAGCTATGCACGTGAGGTGAGCCATCACGGTCAAGCCGGTCTCCTCGTGTATCCTCTTTACGATGTTCCTCGTCCTGTCCCTCGTTGAGCCGCCCGCCCCGTAGGTCACGGATACGAAGGTCGGCTTGAGTCTCTTTAGCTCCTCAATGGTCTCAAAGAGCTGTCTCTCACCCTCAGATGTCTTTGGAGGAAAGAACTCAAAGGAAACGCTGAAGTTCCCCTGCCTGAGGTACTCACCTATCTTCAACCCTTAGCCTCCACCCTGCCGAGCATCGTCTCCATCAGGGAGATTATCTTAGTCTTGCAGGGAGCGGGAGCCTTCGTAAATATACCGAGGGAGTCTATCAACCTGTTTATCTCCTCTTTGGTTGAGCCCCTGGAAAACTCCTCAAGGAGAGGCAGGATCTCTTCAATCTCTGAGGAGAGCTTCCTGTCCTCAAGAACCTCCTTGAGCGACTTTCCATCCCTGAACCTGCGCAGAGCCTTCATGCACTTGACTATAAGGTCGTCTCTGAACTGGGACCACTTGAGGTCCGAGAACCTAAGAACAACCTCAAGGAAGGCTTCAAAGTTGTTCATGGTTTTATAATTCTACATCCTCAAGGCTTGACTTTCCTATCCAGAGCATGAAGAGCCTGTCAACCCCGAGGGAACAGCCAGCACAGGGAGGCATGGACCTGTGAGCTTCTATAAACTCCTGGTCAATGGGTAGTCCCCTCTTCTCTGCCTCCTTCTCAAGCCTCCTCCTGACCTCCTCCATTTCCGTCTCCTCGGTCCAGCCGTTGGCAAGCTCAACACCCTTGAAAAAGAGCTCAAACCTCTCAGCCTTCCCCTTCTTCACCCTTGCAAGAGCGCAGAGCCTTTCGGGATAGTCCTTCAGGAATGTGGGTTTCTCCTTTCCCAGTTTCCTCTCAACCTCTATGAAAGCCCTGTAAAAGAGGGTCTCCCAGTCTTCCTCCTCTTCATGGTGGATGCCTGCCTTCGTAAGCACCTCCCTCATTCCCTCCTCGTCTTCCGGGAGATCTGAGCCGAAGTGCTCTCTGAAGACCTCCTCAACGCTGACCTCCTCGTACTCCTCAAAACCAAAGAGCTCCTTCAGGAGCTCCCTTATCTCATCCATAAGGTACAGGTAGTCTCCCCCAACCCTGTACCATTCAAGCATGTGGAACTCCGGTCTGTGGAGCCTTCCGACCTCCCCATCCCTGAAGACCTTTGTCAGCTGGAATATGCTCTTCTTGTGCCTTGACAGGAGCTTCTTCATGGAGTACTCCGGGGAGCTCTGGAGCCACATCCTGACCCTTTCCCCTCTAAGGCGAAGCTCAACAGGGATGGGTTCTATGTTTGAGTCAAGGTTGGGGAATCTGAGCAGAATCGGTGTGGAGACCTCAAGGTAGCCTCTCTTTCTGAAGAAGCCCCTCAATCTGTTAACGAATTCGTCCCAGAGCTCAATCATGGTAGAGGAATATAATTTTATTAGGTTGAAGGTCCGGATTGAGAGAACGGGAATAAAGGATGAGGAAGAGATCAGGAGGATACTCAGGGAGAGGGGTTTTTCTGTCTACACCTGGTCTGACCCTGCTGGAACCTACTACCCGACCCACACCCACAGAGACAGGGAGGTCAGGTGGGTGGTTGAAGGGGAGGTGGTTATGGGGATTGATGGAGAGGAGATAATCCTGAGAGAGGGGGATATGATAGAGCTTGAGCCCGAAACCCCTCACTGGGCGAAAACGGATAAGGGAGTTAAATACATATGCGGGTCTAAGTGATGGGAAGAGTTGTGAAGTTCCCCTCCGATGGAGGGAAAGAGGAAAGGAAAGGGGGAAAGAAGCCTGCAGGACTGCGCAGGCTATCCCAAGAGGAGTTCCTTGAGCTGGTTGAGCCCTTTAAGGACGGGCTCAGAAAGTTCTACCCCACACAAGTGAAGGACGTTCTTGGAATAGCGGGCTTTGGAGAAAGGAACGGGGAAGAGTCCTTCCTGATGGGTGTTATGCTCTGGCAACATCATAAACAGCCCGAGCCTATACTATCAACCTTCCTTGCTCTCTTCATAGGAGACAGGCTTGAGAAGGTATCCTTCCTTGAAGCTAAGAACAACTACTGGGACTGGAGGCTTATGATAGATACCTACCAAAATAGGTTCAATACAAAGGCTATGTTTGAAGAACTGCAGAAGCTCAGAGAAGAACTTTTCAACGCAGACGGGTGA
>NZ_JBWONM010000013.1:0-2843 GCF_056450045.1 Hydrogenivirga sp. | reverse complement strand
AACCCTCTTCATTTCACAGCCCCTCTAATTAATATATGCTCATCAGCTACCAGCCCCTTTTCTTGAAGAAGAGGTCCTTCAGCTCCGGTTTTTCCTCAAAGGAAAAGATTAGCTCCTTACACTTCCTGTTCCTTCCGCTTTTCAGATCCTCTATAAGCCCTTTTAGGCTCACGGGTTCGTAAAATTGGATCCTCTCTTTGACTTTCTTTCTCTTGTACACGATGCCTTTTGACCATGAAAACTGAGGAACTTCCTTCTCAACTTCAATCACTTTATAAAGCGGAAAGGCGTGTATTATGGGAACTATCTTCTTCCAAATTTCCAAATAGCCCCTGACCCCACACCTTATACTCGGGGTGTTTTTACATAGGGTGCAAACGCCCCACTTGCTCCCAAGAGAGAGACCCCCACCGAACCCCGTTATCCACAGGCTTTCCCGTCCGCAGTTGGGACACTCATCCCTGAGCAGACCTTCTTCCCACCCGAGGACAAGAACTCCGAGGGGTATGTAACCTCCTCCGAAGTATATGGTGCTTATAAAGGCGTAGGAGAATGTGCAGTGGAAGTATTCACCGCAGGAAAGAATCTTGGGAGTGTTTTCAAGTATAAGCTCAGTGTTTTCTTTGAAGAGCTTTAGCTCCCTCTCTCTCGTGCCCTCATCACCTTCCGGTCTGAATGCTTCCAGCCTTATACCCATCCCCTTATATTCTAAACGTGTAAAACTTCAATTTTCTGACTCACCGTCAAAGATCCTTCCGATCTCCTCATCATCAAAGGTCTTTGCATACTCTTTCATGGCTTCAAAGTCATCAAGGTACTGAGGGATAAATTTCTGAACGAGCCTTCTTGCCTTTTGAACATCTACATTCCCGGACTTCAAAAGATAGACAACATCTCCGAAATCCTTTCCCCTGCCCGCAAATAGCTTTGTAACTATAAGATATTCAGGAGGCATAACCTTAACCCTTATTCCTCTGTAAACGAAGGTCTTAGCCTTCTTGACTCCCTCTACCTCCCAGGGTTTTTGAGCTATCCCGAGGTCAAGGTTCTGAGCACCCTTCCTGAACACATACCAAGCTCCATCCGTAAACTGGTTCTTTCGGAGGAGCCTCCAGCCGTTCTTTGTTATGAGCTCAACGACATCTGAGACCTCATCCTGCAAGACTTTGATGTCTATGTCTCCCGGTGATACGGGTCTTGCCCCAGAGTAGTAGAGAGAGACCGCAAGCCCTCCCACGAAGGCATACTCTTCATCTTGCAACAGAGCAACCAACTCTTTTACTATCTCCTTTGTGCCCTCTTCTACGGGTTCTATGTAATGCTCAAGGATGAAAACGAAGGCTCTCTCCAAGTTCATGAGGAACTCTACTCGTAGTCCTTGTATATGTGACCGTAGTACTTTATCCTCTCTGCGGGAACGTCTTCTTCTATCAGCTTTGGAAGTTTTCCCTTCTCCATAACTATCTCTTCCCTTGCCTTCTCAAGCTCTTCTTCGCTGTAGGCATAGACAAGGTCTGCGGAGAGGACGTTCTCAAGGGACTGGATAGCCTTTAGCTTGAATATCTCCTCCTCGGTGGTTTCCGCCTCTATGGTTACTATTATCCTCCCCTTATCGTCGTGAAAATGGATATCACACATTCCCGACTCTTCAAGCTCTCTGATAACCTCCTCCAGGTTCTCAGGTTTGGTTCTCACCACAACTCCCGATATGTTCATCTCTCTAACCTCCATATAAATATCCTTCCATCGTCGCACCCGGTCAGGAGTTTTCCATCAAGGAAGAGCATAACACCGACCGGGTATGTGTGACCTCTGAGCATAGTTACCTCAGCTCCTGACTCAAGCTCAATCACCCTTACATCGCTGTGCTCGTTGTAAAGGTAGGCACCGAGCCTTGCGGAGCTGTCCATGGCAACGGAGAAAACGAGGAACTCTGCGGGAAATCTTTTGTACTTACCGCTGTCGGTGTAGTAGAGGGCTACCCTCCTGTCCCTACCTCCGACGAGTATCTTCCCGTCCCTGTAATCAAGCTTGTAGAGCTTGTCCACGTTCACACCCTTAAAACGCCTTATCACCCTGCCGTCGGAGACCCTCACAAGGCTTACAACACCAGCCTCGTCCGATACCGCAGCCCTCCGCCTGTCCTCGCTCAGGTCAATATCGGATAGGGAGGAACGCCCCACCTGAACCTTGTATATGAACTTCTTCTTCCTCAGGTCCATGAGGGCTATCTCGTCTCCCAGAAGGGCGAAGAGGGCTCTGTCACCGGATACGTACCTTCCCTCCTTGATTATCAGGTTCCAACCCAGGTCTATGACCTTCTCAAAGCCCTCTTTCTCCCTGTAGGTGTAAACCTCGCTAAAACCACCGGATGCCTGGCTTACTATGAGGAGCTCCTCCTGAGATGGTGAGAGGTCAACCGAATAGACCTTCGGTGGTATGGGATTTCCCATAAAGTCCCTTATGGCTGGGAGCTCAATGCTCCTGAGAACCTTCCTCTTCTCAAGGTCAACGAACTTCACCTCCCCCTGCTCTGTGGCAACGTAGAGAATCCCCTTCTTATAGACCATATCAGTGACCGCATGTCCAACATCAATGGTCCCCTCAAGCTCCGCACCGAAGCAAAGGCTGATAAGGAGGAAGAGAAGAAGGCTAAGAGGCATCGGCTCTCACCTCAACAGCTCCGGTTGGACAGAGGGAGATGCAGAAACCGCATGCTGTGCACCTATCGGGGATTATCACGGGTCTGTATAAGCCCTCAAACCTTATCGCGTTGTCAAGGCAGGGCTCCTTACAGGAGAAGCATAGAACCCCTCTCCAGGCACTGCACCTCTTTGGGTCTA
>NZ_JBWONM010000012.1:0-2357 GCF_056450045.1 Hydrogenivirga sp. | reverse complement strand
GGTGAAGCTCTTTTCGGAGGAGCTCTATGAGTGGGAAAGAAGATACGTGGAAGCTCGTTCCTACTAAGGAGAGGATAGCAACGGTTGCCTTGAGGCTCTTTTCCCTCAAGGGCTTTAAGGGAACCACCATAAAGGACATAGCCACGGAGGTGGGCATAACCGAGGGTGCTATATACAGGCACTTCTCCAGCAAGGAGGAGATAGTAGCCTACCTCCTTTCCAAGATAAGCTCCGACCTCGGGAGCCTGATTGAGAGGAAGGCGCTCTCAAAGACTGGCATAAAGGCTAAGGTTTCTTCTCTGATAGATGTCCTCCTCTGGTACGCCTTTGAGCACCCCGATGCCTTCAGGTTCCTGACTGTATATCACATACTCAGGCACAACGGCAGGAGTGCAAAGCTACCCGGGAGCATGGTGATGGAGCTCCTGAGGAAAGCCCAGGCTAAGGGGAGGATTCCTGTATCACCGGAGGTCGCTCTCAGCGTAGTAGTGGGTTCCGTTGAGAGGCTCTTTATACTTTGGGAGCTCGGTATGCTCTCCGGGGGTAGGGGAAAGGTTGCCTCCGAGGTAAAGGAGGCTGTGCTCAGAGCCCTCTTCGGTTGTGTATGATATTTCCATGGACGCCTGCAAGAGGCTTGAGAGTGTGAGGGCTGATATAGAGGACGCCTGTCGGCGTGTGGGAAGGGACCCATCGGAGGTAACGCTCCTCGGAGCCTCAAAGACAGTCCCTCCCGAGGTTATAGAAGAGTTCTACAGGTGCGGGCTGAAGTGCTTTGGGGAGAACAAGGTTCAGGAGTTTCTGGCAAAGTATGAGGCGCTTGAAGGTCTTGAGATAGACTGGCACTTCATAGGGAGGCTCCAGACCAACAAGGTCAAGTACCTTATAGGGAAGGTTTCCCTCATACACTCCCTTGACAGAAAGCCCCTTGCCGATGAGATACAGAAGAGGGCACGGAAGAGGGGAGCTGTGCAGGACGTCCTCATAGAGGTCAACGTCGGAGGGGAGGATAGCAAGGGGGGTGTGGAGCCAGAGCGGTTGAAGGAGCTCTACGAGTACACGAGGGGAATGGAGAATCTGAGGGTTCTCGGTCTCATGACAATACCCCCTTACCTTGAGGATCCCGAAGAGGTCAGACCCTACTTCGTGCGCCTGCGGGAGCTCAGGGACGAACTTGAGGAAGAGTTCGGGGAGAAGCTCCCTCACCTTTCAATGGGTATGTCCCACGACTTCAAGGTGGCCGTTGAGGAGGGAGCCACCATAGTCAGGGTGGGAACGAGGCTCTTTGGGGAGAGGACTTGAGGATAAGGTTTAAGGTTTGGCTTGAGAAGGAAGGGGAGCCCCTAATAAGCGAGGGAAAGTACAGGCTCCTGAGGGCGGTGGAGGAGGAAGGCTCAATACTGAAGGCAGCCAAGAGGCTCGGCGTGAGCTACAAGAGGGCTCACAGCCAGATAAAGGCTCTTGAGGATAGGCTCGGAGAGAAGGTCCTTGAAAGGAAGAGGAGGGCTGGAGCCCGTCTGACGGAGTCAGGCAGAGAGCTCCTTAAGGAGTACGAAAGGGTTTTAGAAGAGTTCAACAGGCTAGCCCGCAGGCTCTCAGAGAGATAAGCCTTCAAACCTCAGGAGCTCCCTCTTAACATCAACTCCGTAAGAAAAGCCCCCGAGTCCGTCCTTCCCGACCACCCTGTGGCAGGGCACTATCAGGGGAAACCTGTTTACCCTCATGCAGTAGCCCACAAACCTCGGGTGCTTCCCCGTAATTTCCCCAAGCTCAGAGTAGGTTATCACCTCACCAGGGGCAGTGTTTTCCAAGAGAGCTTCCCAAACTAAAACCACATCTTTCCTAATTCCCTCAAGCCAGAGGCTCTCTACACCTATGTTGACATCCCCCTCACCCCTCAGGTAAGGCACAAAAGCTTCAATTAGAGGGTGTTTCTGCTCTTTTCCCGTTTCCGTCTCTCTTTTCAAAAGCCTTGATCTCAGTATCCTACCTCCCTTTACGAGCACCTCTAAGGACACCCTATCGGTAATTTTCACTTTCAACCTCTCCATCGCCGGAATTGAATATATACTGGAGCGGGATTAAAATGAAAGGCAAGAACGTTAAAAGGAGGGGTTGTTATGGTCTCTAAGAAGTCTGCAGTAATTTCTCTGGGAGTAATTCCGGCTATCCTTGCCTGTGGTACCAAGGCACCGTCCATCGATCCGACAGCCTACCCCATCACACCGGCGGATAGGGTGAGGGTTGAGATACCGGATGCCTGTAGAGTAGCTTACGAGAATGTTGTTCCCAAGATCGCTGTGGCGGACTTTGTAAACAACACGACCTTTGACCTCGCCAAGGTGGTTCAGGCTCAGGGA
>NZ_JBWONM010000011.1:0-6637 GCF_056450045.1 Hydrogenivirga sp. | reverse complement strand
CTCTGAACGGGCTTCAGACCGTCCCTGACATCGGGGATAGCCCTCCCCACGATGACGGACATTGCGTAGTCTATGTAGGACTGCTTGACCTCTTCCTCAATGGGGATTTCTATGATTTCCATTCTCAAGAAAATTATACCACAGGAGCTAAAGCCTTGATAAGCTTGGCTTCAGGGCACAGAGACCCTTATCCTGCCCTCCTGATGTGAAACCTCAAACAGCCCCTCTCCGAGGAACCTCTCACATACCCAGAGGTTGGTTTCAAGGTGTCCCGTGAATGTTGGGACGATGACCTCCCCGCCGGCAAGACCTAACCAGGGAACGAGGTGGTCCGCAAGGTGTCTATCAACGGTGGCTCCGCTCTTCCAGTCCTCCAGAAGCTTGAGCGCACACTCCCTGCCGACCTCCTCCGCCGGTTTGCCTTTCTTCCCGAGGCTGTCCGCACCCAAAATGTTCCCGACATCATCCTCAAGCCAGAGGGTTACACTCGTCCCTATTGAAGGAGAGGATACATACTGCCTGTAAACCTCGGGCTCAGGTAGACCTTCCTTTCTGAGAGGCTCAAGGGCTCCAAGGACCTGCCTCTCCACAACCTTCCTCTCCCTCAGGCTCTCATGGGCTACCGAAAGAAGATGGAGTCTCCTGACCCTCCCCTGTCCAGTCCTGTAAAGCTCAAGCCTACCCCTGAGAAACCCCCTGACACTCTTGAGCTCATAGGCTCCAGAGAAACTGCCCTTCACCCAGAGCCTTACCCTACCACCTCCCGCAGGATAGTAGCCCCTGCGGAGGACCTCAAGCCTCACAAGCTCTGCCACCGGTGATACGTTAGGGAGATAGACGAACCTGAGCCAGTCCACCGTGGGGCTCTTGGGGACCTCCGTTCCACCGCTCACCTCTATCTCAACTTCTCCACTGACGAAGAGGGAAACAGGCAGAATGGTTTGAAAGAAGAGGCTCACCGAAGCAGCTGTCTTTGGGTCAACCCTGTAGGTACCGGGTTTGGGCTTGCCGGGAATATAGGTCAGCTCCATGGAACCGAGGTAGTCTCCCTCAACCTTCGCATCTGCAAGCTCTTTAAGGAGCTTCACTATGTAAAGGTGCTGTCTCTTCAAACCGGGCTTATCCCTCTTAGCCCTGACGTTCTTTATCCTTACGGGCACACTCAGGATAGTGCTTAGGAAGAGGGCAGTTCTAACTATCTGACCTCCTCCCTCTCCGTAAGAGCCGTCTATTTCAAGCATGGGTTAAAATTTTAAATAAAGTGCTTCGCAAGTATGTTCTCCTACCTTTGAGCATAGGAATCGCAACGGGTCTCTTTGCGGTTGCTTTCATATACACCTTAGAGATCGTGAACCACTTCGTCCTTGAACAGCTCGTTGGCTACCTCCAGCCCCTTCCTGCGGGAGAAGGGGTCAGGGAGAACTTCACCCCCCATCCCCTAAGACCCTTCCTCCTTCCTATCACGGTTGCTTTTGGAGGGCTCTTTTCGGGTCTGCTTGCCTACTTCTTGGCTCCCGAATCCGCAGGAGTCGGAACCGATGCGGCTATAAAGGCTTACCACAACAAGGAAAAGCTCTCGGTAAGGTCTTCGGTAGTGAAGCTGATAACCTCAGCCATAACGATAGGCACGGGAGGAACCTCAGGCAGGGAAGGTCCGATAGCCCTCATAGGAGCGGGGGTCGGCTCAAGCGTGGCTGACATCTTCAGATTGAATGAGAGGGAGAGGAGGACCGCCCTGGCGGTTGGCTTGGGTGCTGGCGTCGCAGCTATATTCAAGGCTCCCCTCGCGGGTGCACTGATAAGCGCGGAGGTCTTCTTCAAGAGAGACTTTGAGATAGAGGCTATGATTCCCGGCTTTATCGCCTCAATAACCTCCTATTCGGTCTTCGGTCTCTTCTTTGGCTTCCAGCCAATATTTTCGGTTGATGTCCCCCCTTTCTCAGCGCTCACGCCTACCGATCTGCTCGCCTACGCCGGTCTCGGGGTTGTGTGTGCCCTCATAGTCAGAGCCTTCGTACTGCTGTTTTTCACGGTTAAGAGAAGCTTTGAGAGAGCGAAGCTCCCACCCTACGTAAAGCCTGCCCTCGGAGGATTTGTAGCCGGTTCCATAGGTGCCCTCGTTCCCCTCGCCATAGGAAACGGGTACGGCTGGCTCCAGCTCATAATGGACGGCAAGCTAAAGGACCCCCAGACCACTATGCTCGGTCTGGTGGCTGTTGGTCTCGGCGTCTCCTTTACCCTCGGCTCCGGTGGTTCGGGAGGTGTCTTTGGTCCCTCGGTGATGATGGGAGGACTTGCGGGAGCAACGTACGGAATGGTGCTGAACGAAGCCTATAACCTCTCCCTTAACATAACATCCTTCACGGTGGTCGGTATGGTTGCCCTCTTTGCGGGCGCAGCTAAGGCGCCTCTGTCCACCCTCATACTCATAGCGGAGATGACAGGTGGCTATGAGCTCCTCGTACCAGCCATGATAGCTGTTTTTACCAGCTACTTCCTGAGCGGTAAGGAGAGCATCTTCCCGAGTCAGGTGGAGACACGCCTTGATTCTCCGGCTCACGTTGAGGACTGGGGCATATACATACTTGAGAAGCTGAAGGTCAGAGACTACATGAGAGAGCCTATAACGGTCCTGCCCCACAGCACCGTTGAGGAGGCTTACAGGATAATGAGCGAGAAGCTCATAGGAGGCATCCCTGTGGTCAACGGCGGGAGGCTCGTCGGTATAGTCACCAAGAGTGACGTGCTCGTGCTGAGCGAGGAGGAGAGGAAGGTAAAGAGGATTTACGAGGTCATGACTCCCGAACCCATAGCGGTGACACCAGAGACCAGCCTGGCTCAGGCTCTCAGGATAATGTGGAGCAGAGGCATAGGGAGGCTCCCTGTAGTTGATAAGAGGGGGAGCAGAAAGATAATCGGGATAATCGCAAGAACGGACATAGGAAGAGCTATCAGGGAGTGGGAGATGGGGCGAGCCTGATGACTATGTAGCCGTCCTCCACCTTTGCTCCCACCGGTTCAAGGTCCCTCAGCTTTCTCGGGAGAAGTATGTGGCTTTTGAAGTTCCCGACTCTCACCACTATCTCATCCTCCCCCTTCAGAAGGGAGAGGCTCTCCTTCTTAACGAAGGGTGCCCTCAGCCTTATCCTGTACTCACCCTCCTCATGGACTATCTCGTAAGGCTTTTCCCTGAAGAAAACCTCTGAAGGGTCCCTGTCCCTGTAGATTATGTCTGACAATATCTCAAGCCTCTCAAGACCGCAGACCTCCTCCTCAAGGAGAGGAACCCTGAAGACGGGGACGGGGGAGAAGTAGCCCTCTATCTCCTCAAGGTACCTCTTCTGTATCTCTATCCAGCTCCTCAGATAGGAGCAGTCGCCTGCATCGGGAGGTATGACCTTGTTGACTATAACCCCATCCACGTTAACACCGAAGAGGTTGAAGTACATGAAAGCCCTCTGGCTCTCCTTGAGGACCATCTTCTCAGGATTGGCGACGAGCCTCACCGAGGTGACGTCGGGGTCTATCAGCACCTCATCAACCCCCTTCAACTTCTCGTAGAAGTTCTCAAGAGCCTTGAAGTAAGATTCGTCCGGAAGGGGAACGTCCGAGAGCCTGCCGACCACAGGACGAGCAACCTTCATAACGAGCCTCTCGGTCTTGAAGATCTTCTTCATGTACCACTTCAGGACAGTCGGCATTGATACGAACCTGAGGGACTCTCCGGTAGGCGGGAGGTCAAGGATAAGGACATCATACTCCTTCTCCCTGTAATACTTGTTGACGTAAAGGAGGCTCGTGACCTCCTCCATCCCCGGCAGTATAGCGAGCTCCTCAGCTAAGACCTCATCAAGCCCGGTGGTGTTGAAGAGGAGCTCAAGGAACCTGTAAACGTCACCCCAGTACCTGTCTATCTCCTCCTGTATGTCTATCTCCTGAATGGAGAGCTTATCGTTTATCTCTATCGGGAGCCCCTTGGCTGAAAACCTCTCCCTCTCCGGGATATCAAAGGCATCGGCAAGGGAGTGAGCCGGGTCAAGGGATACGACTATGGTTTTGTAGCCCAGCTGGGAGAGCCTGTAGCCCGTTGCGGCAGAGACAGTGGTCTTACCCACACCGCCCTTTCCAGAGAAAAGGATTATCCTCATATGAGGATATTTTAAAGGACGCCTGACGGCGTAAGGAATAAAATATCTCCTATGGAGGCGGTAATAGGCGTTCTGACAATATCCGATAGAGCTAGCAGGGGTGAGTACGAGGACATAAGCGGTAAGGCTATAATTGACTACCTCAAAGAGGTCATAAAGACACCCTTCAAGGTTGAGTATCGGGTTGTACCCGACGAAAGGGAGCTGATAGAGGAGACCCTCAAGGAGATGGTTGATGAGCTCGGGTGCAGCCTGATACTGACGACAGGCGGCACCGGTCCCGCACCGAGGGACGTAACCCCAGAGGCTACCGAAGCGGTCTGCGAGAAGATACTTCCCGGCTTTGGAGAGCTGATGAGGCAGGTGTCCCTGAAGCAGGTGCCCACAGCCATACTCTCACGCCAGACGGCGGGAATAAGGAAGAGTTGCCTTATCGTGAACCTTCCGGGAAAGCCCCAGTCAATAAGGCTCTGCCTTGATGCTGTATTCCCGGCCATACCCTACTGCATAGACCTCATAGGCGGTGCCTTCATAGACACCCACGAGGAGAAGGTCAGGTCCTTCAGACCCGGAAGGTCATAGGTAGCCGAAGTCCCCACTCAGGTCAGGATTGACCTTTATCCACTTGGGAATGAATCTCTCAGGCTCCTTTACCGGGAAGTCAAAATCCTCAAAGCCCTTCTCCCCTCCGCAGAACCTCGTCCCTATTGCCCTGAAGACCACGTAAACGTCAAGGTCTCCAACCTTCAGATGAAGCCCCTCCTCGGGAGGGTTTCCGAGCTCAGCCCTGAACCTCTTAGCTATAAAACAGCTGAACTTGAGCGTTGGATAAAGTATTAGCACCTTTCCCTCAGAGAGAGCCCTCTCAGAGAGCTCAGGAGGAATGAAGACCTCAGGCGCCCTCGTCCTCTCCTTAACCTCCATGGCTCACCTCCATAGGTATAATTTAGTAAAATCCTTAGCATGAGGCTCATAGCTGCCAACTGGAAGATGAACAAGACCGTGTCCCAGACCCAGGAGTACATAAAAAGCTTCCTCAAGTTCGTTGAACACCCCGAGAGCAGGGAGATACTCCTGTGCCCCCCTTTCACGTCCCTCTACGTTGCCCACCAGATGCTGGAAGGTAGCGGTGTGAAGCTCGGTGCCCAGAACTGCTACTACGAAAAGAGCGGAGCCTTCACCGGTGAGATATCACCTCCCATGCTCAGGGAGGTAGGCTGTGAGTACGTGATAGTAGGACACTCCGAAAGGAGACACATCTTCGGCGAGGATGACGAGATGATAAACAAGAAGCTCATAGCCTGCTTAGAGGAGGGACTCAGACCCATACTCTGTGTGGGGGAGAAGTATGAGGACAGGGAAGCGGGAATGACCTTCAAGGTTGTTGAGACACAGGTGAGGCTCGCCCTATCTGGGATAGAGGACATGAGCGACAGGATAGACATAGCCTACGAGCCTGTGTGGGCGATAGGGACGGGTGTTCCCGCAACACCCGAGGACGCTGTGGCTGTTCACAAGTTCATAAAGGAGCTCCTCAGAGAGATGAACCCGAAGGGTGAAGGAAAGACGAGGATACTCTACGGTGGTAGTGTAAAACCGGCTAACGCCGGTGAGTTTATGAAGCATCCCGAGATAGAAGGTTTCCTCGTTGGAGGAGCCAGCTTAGACCCTGAATCCTTTGCGAAGATCGTATACTCTTTTTAGAAGATAGAGCAGATAAAGGGAGTATCCGACGGAGGCATAGCCGGGAGGGAGGTTAGCCTTATCTATCAAGAGCTTTGGACTTACGGCGACTAGCCAGGATGCGCTCAGATGGATAAGGAAGGAAGCCATCCCGTACCTGAGGCTCCTTCTCCTGAAGAGGGTTGATATAAGTGGGAGGGCGACCATCAGGGGAAAAAGGGACATTCCTCCCCTGTAGAGAACCTCGGAAAGATACCTATTTGCATCAAGACCCACCCTCTCCCCCTTAAGGTAGAGCTTTATCAGGGAGGAAGAGCTCACGTGGGGGATCTTCTCCGCAAAGAGGCTCACCTCCTTGAGGGCTATCTCCGTTCCCAAGGAGAAGTTCATAAGCTCGCTCACCATATAGCCCTCCCTGAAGTTGTAAGCTGAACCCGAATCCACGTATATCACGTTCCCCCTCCAGGAGCCGCTCCCCCCTTCAACCACTTCGCTTACCTTCCCTTTCCTGTCGGTTCTGAGCATAAAAAGTCCCGTGAACCTGCCGCTGGCAACATCAAGGCTGTCTATGTATATGTAGTACCTGCCCCCTGAGGTATCCTTTACAAACCAAAGCCTCTCAACGAGGCGTCCGACCTCCTGCCTCTTCTTGTAAGTCTTCTCAATGTACCAGAGCCTTTTAAACATACCCGGGAAGAAGCTTTCGTTGAGGAGAAGGAAGGAAAAGGACAGAAAGAAAACGAACCAGAGGATAGGGGAGCTGAACCTCAGGGGAGACACACCGAAACTCTGAACGGTAAGGTCTA
>NZ_JBWONM010000010.1:0-2809 GCF_056450045.1 Hydrogenivirga sp. | reverse complement strand
AACAAGCTCTTTGAAACCGTTCTCGTCCTCCTTACCCTCCCCGTTGCCACCTTTGGAGGGGTCCTGCTTATGTACCTCATGGACTACAACATATCCATAGCCTCCATAGCGGGCTTTCTCGCACTTTTGGGCATAGCCGCTGAGATGGGTATAGTCATGGTGGTCTACATACAGGGCTCCCTTCTTCACACCGCCATGAGGCAGGGCGGTAAGATACAAGACAGGAAGGAAGCCTTTGAGGCTATATACAGGGGAGCTGTCAAGAGGATAAGACCCATATTCATGACCTTCTCAGCCATACTGCTCGGTCTCCTGCCAATAATGAGGGGGCACGGGACGGGAAGTGAGGTGATGTCAAGGATAGCGGCTCCCATGGTTGGAGGGATACTCTCAACCTTTATAATAGTCCTCCTCTTTATACCCGCTCTGTACGCCATATACATGGAATGGTCCGTAAGAAGGGCAAGGAGGGAAGAGTCTCAGAGTTGAGAAACCCCTCCCTATAGACTAAATTCAAGCTATGGGACTCAGCCTTCTGAGCTGTAAGTGGGCTCTCCAGATAGTCCTCCACCTCTTAGACTCTCCCAAAAGACCTTCGGAGCTAAAGAGGCTTATAGAGGGCATTGAGGAGAGGGTCCTCTTTGACAGGCTCAAGAGGCTCTGCGAGGCGGGCTTAGTGGGAAAGAAAGAGAGCTACGGCTATCCCAAGGAGACCTTCTACTACCTGAAAGAACCCGAGAAGGTCAGGGCTGTGGGCGAGTGGGCGAGCGGTCTTGACCTTCCCCTTCAGGATATAGTCTCGGTTGTCTCCTGCAGGTGGACCTTACAAAACCCGTCAGGGTCCTTTACGCTCTTACTCCTACGGGTCTTCGCCTCCTTCCCAACTTCAGGAGCTTGAGGGAGCTCATTCTTTGTAAAGGGAGAACACGTAGTCAAGCTTCTTCACCTGTGCGTGACAGCTAAAGCAGTCCTTCTTCGTGTCCCTGACGAGGCTCTTTCCCTTGCCGTCATAGGCGTAAAACCCCCAGCCACCTGTGTCCCTGAACCTCTTGGAGTCCTTTACCATGAAGGCTTCAATCTTCTTCCTACCCTCAACGAAGGCACCTCCCGAGCTCTTAGCTTCGTAAAGGAGGAACACCAACACCGAGCCGTCGGGAAACCTCCTCCCCTCACCGCTCCTGACAGCCTTCAGGGCTACATCGTTGGCATAGACGTGGTGTATCCCGCCAAAGGGGTTGTAGAGTGGGTGTTCCTTGCTGTGAATCACCATGCTCTTGACGTGGTTCCACCCTTTGTATTCTTCGGACTTGAAGAGAACACCTGCAACCGTCAAAGAGAAGCCAGCCACCAAACCCAGAAGAACCTTTCCCCTCATGGCACACCTCCTTGATTGGAATTTCTTAAGTTATTGATAAATGTCAATTTCTGAAATTAGGTCTATACGCTTCCCTCCTTTTCAGGTATCATCATCACTGTCAACTACTCCTCCCCGACAGAAGGAGCTTGCAGGTGAGGTTAGCCATGCATAGCACAGCCAAAACTCCCTACATAGGGACGGTTGACAGCGCCCCACCGGGAGGGACTTGCCTCTCCCAGTCCCGACTTCCCTTCAAGGGAAGCCAGATAGTTCTTTACTATGTTCCTGCTGGCATTGAAGTCTGCGTTGAGCTGAAATCCACACCTCACACATACAAAGTGTGCCTGGTCTTTCCTGTTCTTTCTGGAAATATGCCCGCACCTGCTACACTTCTGAGAGGTGTATCTCGCATCCACATACACAACCCTTATGCCCTTAGCCTGTGCCTTATACTCTATAAACCTCTGAAGCTGTGCAAAGTTCCAGCTGTGTATCCATCGTCTATTTCGTTTGCTTGCCCTTATTCTTCTCCTTATACCTTTAAGCTTCTCAAGAACTATCACACCACCAGCAGGAACAAGCTTTACTATCTCCCTTGCTATCTTGTGGTTAACAGCAGTCCTAAACCGTTTCTCCCTCCGCGAGAACCTCTTAAGGTGTCTTTTCGCAGAGGGAGTGCCTTTGGACTGCAGGCGTTTCCTGAGTGCTTGGTATCTCTCGGATACAGCTCTTTCTACGTCTTCAACTTCTTTTTCAACGCTGATGCTGAGGAAAAACTTTTTGAGCTTTTTGTCGTATTTGAGATTGGCAGAGGTTATCTTCCAATCAAGATACTGTCTGAAGTATTCAGGGATTTTTACCTTAAACTTCTGTCTTCCTCGGGTAGTAGCAAGGGACACCTCCCCTCTATCCAGCCAAACTGTATAGGAGCGCTTGTCATAACGGATAGCTGGATTTTTGCTTTCTGGACACCTGCTTTTGAGTCCTTTTTTCTTTCTCTTGATTGCAGACTTGAGACTTTCGGTAGCTACAACTCTTGCAGAGATTACAAGCTGAGAGGGGAGGGAGGTTTTGTCTCTGACGGTGCGATAGGTAAGCTTATGGAGCTCAACTCCATTCCAGAGCTCAGCTTCCCAACCAACTTTACAGGTATAGTTGTAAGCAAACTTATATTGTTCAAGGGTTTCAAGAAGTATTTGCTTTTGCTCTTCGGTAGGTTTAAGGACAAGTTTAAGAGCTCGTTGCAGTTTCATGTTCATATATTACTTCAATATCTGCAAACTTTCAAGCGCGGTCTCCTCCCTGCTTTAAAAAGCAGGGTTTCCGACCGTAGAGGAGGTGTTTTATGAAGCTCGCCCTTGAAAAGGTAAGCTCTGTAATACCCAAGGTCAGGGAGTACGTCCTGAAGAGGATAGGGGAGTTTGAGAGGCTGGGAAGGGAGGGAAGGACCCA
>NZ_JBWONM010000009.1:0-4182 GCF_056450045.1 Hydrogenivirga sp. | reverse complement strand
TTTTACCCCGCACCCGAGACGGCGGGCTTACCCTTGCTCCCTTTCGGGCCTGGGGGATTCACCCTGTCCCGTTGCGGGGCTTCTTATAATATAGCTCAGCAGGGGCATTCTTTCACGCCCAGTTTTCTATAAAGGGAAACAACCGGACACCAGTTGGTGAAGGCGGACTGTATCTGGTTGAGAGCCATGAAGACGAGAAAGGCTTTCCAGAACCAGTGGACATTTGCACCTGCAACACCAAAGAAGAAGACTATAAGAAGCATCACACCCGAAGTCAGCCTAAGAATCCTATCCATGCTCATTGCTTACCTCCTTGATAAGGATTTTAGAATATTCTAATATCCTTAATTAACTTTGCAAGTCCCCCCTTCGGAAGCTATATTTATAGGAAGTAAATACGAAGGGAAGTGAGCTATGACTGTCCTTAATCTAAAGGAAATCTTTGAAAGAGCAGACTCCTTTGAGAGCAGGTACCTCATAGGTCCCGAGTCTCTGTCCTTCCCGGCGGACTTAGGAGACCTGAAAGAGCCCGTTGAGGTGTACGTGCGCATAGTCAAAGACAACAAGGGCTACAAGGTATTTCTCAACATAGTGGGCAGTGTGGAACTTGAGTGCAGCAGGTGTCTGGAGGTCTTTTCCAAAGATATATCTCAGGAAAGGGAGAAGCACCTCTCCTACTATCCGAGGGAGGAGCACGTTGCCCTGGCACCTGAGGACCTTGAGGTATCCTTTATGGAGGAGCCGGACCTCCTCAACCTTGAGGACCTTGTCAGGGAGGAGATAATACTCAGCATACCTATGAAGCCCCTCTGCAGTCCCGACTGCACCGGACTGCACCATCAGGCTTTCCTCTTTGAAGAGGAAAAGGGCGCACCCCACGACCCCAGATTTGCTATACTAAGAAACCTGCTTGCCAGATAGGAGGTAAGAGAGAGATGGCAGTCCCCAAGGCTAAGACTTCAAAGTGGAGAAGGAATCAGAGAAGGGCACAGAACTTCTTCAACAAGTTCAGAAGGAGCATGCCTTCCCTGAGCGAGTGTCCGAGCTGTGGTGAGAGGATACTTCCCCACAGGGTATGCCCCTACTGCGGGCATTACAAGGGGAAGGAAGTCATCACAGTTGAGTAATGGAACGCTACGGGTTCGCCTTAGATTGCAACGGTGGGGATTATGCGCCCTTAGAGATAGTTAGGGGTGGCATATTAGCCGCGAGGGACCTCGGCTACAAGATATACCTGGTTGGGGACGGAGCCCAGATAGAGAAGATCCTTGAAAAGGCTGGGGAGAAGGGAAACCCCCTCCTTGAAGTCGTTGATGCCCCTGAGAACGTTGGCATGCACGAACCTCCTTCAAGCGTCCTTAAAAAGAGGAGATCCTCCCTCTACGTTGGGGCAAAGCTCGTAAGGGAGGGGAAGGCTGAAGGGCTTATATCCGCAGGAAACACGGGTGCGGTCCTTGCGGTGGGTAAGTTCGTAGTCGGTGCGGAGGAGGAGGTTGAGAGACCAGCCATAGGGGTTGCCCTGCCCAACCCCAAGGGAAAGACCGTACTCATAGACGTTGGTGCAAACGTTGACTCCAAGCCAAGACACCTCGTTCAGTTTGCGGTAATAGGTCATACCTACGCCCAGGAGATACTCGGCATTGAGAACCCGAGGGTTGGGCTTCTGAGCATAGGTGAGGAGGAGGGAAAGGGCAACGAGCTCGTCAAGGACACCTATCCGCTCCTTAAGCAGACCAAACTGAACTTCCTCGGGAATGCGGAGGGAAGGGACATATACGCCGGGACCTTTGATGTGATAGTGTGCGACGGCTTTGTGGGAAACATAATACTAAAGGCAAGTGAAAGCCTCGGCTTTGCCGTTGTCCAGATGATAAAGGACGAGATAAAGAAGAGCCTTCTGGCAAAGCTCGGAGCGTTCCTCCTCCTGCCCGCTCTGAACAGGTTCAAAAAGAAGGCGGACTTCACCGAGTACGGGGGGATACCCCTCCTCGGGGCTAAGAAGCCTGTGATAATAACCCACGGCAAGGCTAACGCCAAGGCTATAAGGAACGCCATAAAGGTTGCGGGCGAGTTCCTCTCTCACGACTTCAACAGGAAGCTCGTCCAGAACATAAGGGAGCTGATACCCGAAGAGGTGAAGGTTTAGATGGGCACGAAGATAGCAGGGACGGGAATTTACCTGCCCGGGAGCGTTTTGACCAACCATGACCTTGAGAAGCTCGTTGACACCTCCGATGAGTGGATAACCACGAGAACTGGCATAAAGGAGAGGAGGATAGCAAAGGAAGAGAGCGTGGTTGAGATGGCTAAGGAGGCATCCCTATCCGCCCTCGGGAGGGCGGGACTCAGCCCAAAGGATATAGACGTTGTCATCGTGGGAACGCTAACTCCAGATAAGAGGTTCCCCTCAACGGGGTGCCTGCTTCAGGCTGAGCTCGGAATGGAAGGCGGGTACGCCTTTGACCTCTCAGCCGCCTGCAGCGGCTTCTTATACTCCCTTGAGGTGGCGGACGGTCTCATCAAGGCTGGAAAGGCTGAAAGGGTCCTCGTCGTGGGAGTTGAGAAGCTATCAGAGATAGTGGACTGGACAGACAGGAGTACCTGTGTCCTCTTCGGAGACGGTGCAGGGGCGGTTGTCCTTGAGAAGTCTGAGGATGAGAGCGATGTCTTAGCCTCCGAGATGCTCTCGGACGGGAGGCTGTGGGATATCCTGTACGCGGACAAGTGCGGCTATATAAAGATGAAGGGAAGGGAGCTCTTCAAGATAGCGGTAAGGAATATGGAGGATGCCTGCAGAAAGGTACTGAGCAGTGCCGGAGTTTCCCCCGAAGATGTTTCCTTAGTCATACCCCATCAGGCTAACGTGCGGATAATAAAAGCCCTCGCCGAGAAGCTGGGTATAGCTCAGGAAAGGGTCTATGTGAACATAGACAGATACGGCAACACCTCCGCAGCCTCAATCCCAATAGCCCTCCACGAAGCCATAGAGGAGGGAAGATTGAAGAGGGGAGATCTTGTCCTAATGACCGCCATGGGCGGTGGTCTCACCTGGGGGGCGACCCTTCTAAGGTACTGAGGCTTTCAACCACCTGAGATATATCCTCAAGGGGTTTCTCACAGCGGTAGTCCCTGCACAGGTAGTAGGATACCTCTCCCTCCGGAGGGGGAAGGGTTCTCACGAACTCACTGAGGGGCTCAAGCTCCTCATCTTTGAAGGCGTAAACACCTTCCGGCAGGAACCTTTTCTGGAGCTCCAGCAGGTCTACGAGGGCTCTTTCCCTACTTCCCACCGCTATCAGCTCAAAGCCACCGGTTAGCAGTAGGTCGGCGGCTATGAGGGAGAAGGTGTGTGCCGCTGGGAAGGAGAGTAGAACCTGAGAGAAGGCTCTGAGGGTCTGGTGGGCTTTCTTCCCGTAATCGGGTTGGGATAGAATCCTTGAGAGCCTTATGAGGTTGTAAGCCATCACCGAGTTGCCGGAGGGTGTTGCACCGTCGTATATCTCCTTCTTTCTGACCAGAACCTTCTCACCGAAGTCTGGACTCTGGAAAAAGCCTAAGTTTTCCTCATCCCAGAAGTGTTCAAGGGCAAAGTCTGTGAGCCTCTTTGCCTCAGCAAGGTACCTCCCTGAGAGGGTAGCAAAGTAAAGCTCGGTTAGTCCCCATATAAGGTAGGCGTAATCCTCAAGGAAGGCATGTATCTGGGCAGAGTCCTCCTTATACCTGTGGAGTAGCCTCCCCCTTTCATCAAACATTTTCTCAAGAATAAAGTCAGCACAGGACTTAGCTCTTTCTATGAAGTCCTTCCTTCCTAAGGCGGTTCCAGCCTTGGAGAAGGCTGCTATAGCCAAGCCGTTCCAGTCGGTGAGGATCTTATCGTCTCTGAGGGGTCTCACCCTCTTCTCCCTACTGGCAAAGAGCTTAGTCCTTATGTCCTCCAACCTCTGCTTTAGAACATCAACCTCGTAGCCGAGCTCCTGGGCATACTCAGAGAGAGTCTTCTTCATGTGGAGTATGTTCCTTCCCGTCTTTCTTCTCGTAGCCTCTTCGTGGAAGTTTCCCTCCCCTGCGATGTTGAAGACCTTGAGGGCTATTCCGAGTTCCTCGGGTGTAAGGATCTCCTCCAGCTCCTTCAGAGTCCAGGTGTAGAACTTTCCCTCTTCACCTTCGCTATCCGCATCTTCA
>NZ_JBWONM010000008.1:0-3117 GCF_056450045.1 Hydrogenivirga sp. | reverse complement strand
GGAGTTTCAAGAGGGTCGTCAACCTCGGTGTACCCGACAGGTTCGTAGAACATGGAAATCAGAACCTCCTCAGGAATATGGTTGGAATAGATGCGGAGGGCATTGAGAAAAAGGTCAAGGAGCTCCTGATAGGTAAGACGATAGAGTATTAGTCCCTTTTATGAGGGTATTAAAGTTAAGGATTGGAAGTTTCGGGGGCTGAGGGCAAAATTTTAAAAGGGGGCGTAGCCATGGAACAGGTTGAGGAGTTCAGCTTCAACATAAGGAAGTTTCTCTCCAGCATAGACCCTGCTCCCGATGAGGAGGTGGAGAAACTAAGGAGATGGCTCGGCAGGAACGAGAAGCGATTCATGTGCATACTTGAGCACCACTTCGCCTACGATGAGGAGACTCATCTTATAGAGGAGTGCGAGAAGGACAGGTGCATGGTCAACTGGCTCAGGATATACAAGTACATAAACATACTGGGAATAAAGCTGAACATGACAGTTTACCCCGTAATACTCTGGGACATACCCCTTGCCGGTGCCCACAACGTTGTTTACAACACCCAGTTCAGATACAAGAAGGGGTGGATATCAAAGAAGGAGAGCATTGAGATAAACGGCAAGGACATCGCTGAGTATGTTGCAGAGAAGCTCCCGAGGGAGGGATTTTACATAGCCCACAAGCTCCAGATTGAGGTGATAAAGCTCTCAGACTACATAATAAGTACTGTCTTCTCAAAGATAATGAAGTGTGAGGGCATAAACGAGATCATGGTTTGAAACCTTCCTTGGCTACGATGCGGATAACCTCCCTGATATTCTGGGTCCTCAGCACCTGACTGTGGGGTGATACATCAACTATCCAAGAGTCTCCCTTCTTCCTCGCTTCCACAAAGAACTTCTGAAGAAAACCCTCCTCCGAGAGGAGGGTCTTTATTAAAACCTTGTCCCTTCCCGTATAACTCTCAAAGAACTTGAGATACACCTGCTGAGAGAGCCTGTACTCTCTGCCTTCTAAGGTTTCAAAGCTCGGTCTTCCCTCAACTTTATGGGGGAACAAGTCCTTCACCTCCTCAATCTTCCTGAGCTTTGGAATTATAAGGGTTTTACCCCTCTTTACAAGCCTGAGCCTGTAAAGCTTCTTCCCCATTGATAGCCACTTCCTCTCGTACTTCGTCAAGGGTTGGCTTGTATCAAGCTCCTCAAGGTAAGAGCTGAACCCGCCGAGGGAGCTTACCTCCTCTAAGGTAAACTCAAGGAAGGGGTAGTGGTCCGTTCTTATCTCTATAGCTCCCCCTTCCTTCAGCTTTCGGTGGAAGAGGTAGAGGTTTTCCCTCCTCGTGAGCCTTCTCTTTACGTCCCTCTTCTTGAACCAGGGGTCTGGATAGTTCATGTATATTTCCCTGACAGAAGAGTCTCTCAGAAGGAGGTAAAAGCCCCAGTAGGCATCAATTCTGGTGCAGAAGACGTTTTCAAGTCCCTCCCTCTTTACCCTCTTGAGGAGCTTTTCAACCGCTACTCCCGAGAGCTCAAAACCCAGGAGCTTCCTCTTTGGGTCTTCCTTGGCGAGCCTGACTATAAAGTCCCCGCTCCCAAAACCAACCTCAACGGTCAGGTCCTCCCAGGGGAGGGGCTTTTCCACGCTCTTGTAGTTGATCAAACAGCGCATATTATTAAGGTAGCATGAAGATCCTATGGCTCCAGGGACTCTCCTGCAGCGGGAACACTCAGTCTTTTCTGTGTGCCGAAAACCCTTCAGCCCCTGAAATCCTCTCCCACTTTGAGGTCCTTTTCCATCCCGCTATCACCTGGGACAGGAGCGAGGAGGAGGCTGTAAGAGATGCCCTGATGGGAAAGGGGGAGCTGGACATCTTTATCCTGGAGGGGGCTGTAGGTCAGAAACTGAGAAAGATAGCTGGAAGGAGCTTTATAGATGTGGTGAGGGAGCTCTCGGCAAGAGCTAAGTACGTCATAGCCTTAGGAAACTGCGCCGTGTTCGGGAACATCCCAGCCAAAGCGGACGGGAGCGTTTCAGGTCTTCAGTTTCGCTTCCAGCAGATGGGAGGTCTCCTTGGAAGGGGCTTTCGCACCAAGGAGGGCTATCCAGTTATAAACCTATCCGGGTGTCCAGCCCACCCCTCGTGGCTTACCTACGTCCTCAATCAGATAAGGAGGGGAAGGAGGATAGCTTTGGATGAGCTCGGAAGACCTCTTGAGATATACTCCTACCTGACCCATCACGGTTGTATAAGGAACGAGTACTTTGAGTGGAAGGTGGAGGCGGAGGAGCTTGGGAGGAAAGAGGGCTGTCTGTTCTATCACTTCGGATGCAGAGGAGCTATGACCCACTCTTCCTGCAACAGGATTCTCTGGAACGGTGTGAGTTCAAAGACGAGGGCGGGGATGCCCTGCGTGGGCTGTACCGAATACGACTTCCCCCGGGGAGGCTTCTTCAAGACTAAACACGTTATGAACCTTCCCGAAGAGCTCCCCTTGGGTGTTGGCAAGAGGGCTTACATACTTATATCAGGAGTTGCAAAGAGCTTCACTCCTGAAAGGCTAAAGGGAAGGCTTATAGATGAGAGTGGAGAAAAGGGTTCTCAACAGGGTTGAAGGAGAGGTTGAGCTCAAGCTCCGCTGGAGGAACGGCGTGGTTGCCGATGCCCTCGTCTCCGCACCGAACTACAGGGGTTTTGAGAGCTTTCTGGAGGGAAAGTCCGCTCTGGACGCACTGGTTCTGACCCCTCGGGTGTGCGGGATATGTGGACATGCCCATCTGATGGCTACCACCAAAGCCCTTGAGGACATATATGAGAGGGAAGGGGTTGAGGTGAGAACCACAGAAAAGGCTAAGAGTATAAGGTCTATAACCCACCTTTCTGAGATAATCCAAAACCACATAAGGTGGTTTTACCTTTACCTTCTTCCCGACTTCATCGGACTTGAACCCTTTCTGAAGAAGCTCTACGAGCCCCTGAGGGGTGAGGTCTGGATAGAGGCTGTTGAGGCGAGCAAAAAACCTATAAAGATTATAGCTCTCTTTGGAGGACAGTGGCCCCACACATCCTACTCACTACCGGGTGGGGTTATGAGTGACCCTACCTATGTTGAGGTCGGACAGGCTCTCGGT
>NZ_JBWONM010000007.1:0-24155 GCF_056450045.1 Hydrogenivirga sp. | reverse complement strand
CTTTGTCTTCTGAAGGGGTCTTACACCCCAGGCTTCAAGCTGTTTCAGAGCCATGCGGATGAGCTCCGGCATGCTCTCCCTCACCTCGGGAGAGAGCTCCGTACCGAGCTCAAGGACCTTCGGCTCTATTCCCATTATCACTATCTCCTCAAGCTCACTTCCCCTAAGCTCAAGGAGTCCAAGAACCTCCTGAAGGCCTATCTCGTGCATTGATACCTTCCTTCTGAAGTAGCTCTTTACATCCTCCCCCCTGAAGGTGTAAAGGTCGCCCGGCTTTCCACCTCCGAGGATGGCATCAAGGACGAGAAGCCTCTTTGCTCCCTCAAGGAAGTAGAGCAGGTCTATTCCGAGAGTCCCCCCATCAAGGAGCTCCACCTGAGGCGGGAAGTCGTAGCTCTCCCTGAGCATCTCCAGCGCCCTGACGCCCAAGCCTTCATCGCACAGGATGGTGTTTCCGATCCCCAGAACAACGGTCTTCTTCATCACTTCAGGTCCTCTATATCAACAGGCTCCTTCTTGAAGAACTTGTAGCCGTTGAACATGGATGAGAGCTCCCCGTTCTTCTTTATCGCCTCCTCCCTTACCACGAAGTAAACGTGCAGCACAGCAAATATAATTATGAGCCAGGCGATCCAGTGGTGCCACATATGGGTCGGGAACTCGCCACCCAACAGCCATATAATCCAACCGAAGAGAGAAGCCCAGAAGCCCTCCGGATTTGACATCCCGTACATGGCGAAGCCCGTAATTATCATAAAGAGTATGGCGAGGTAAACGAGGGGGTAAACCGTTCTGGCGCAGGCGTTCCTTATGTACTCGTGCCCCTCGTCGTCCCTCATGAGGAGAAGGTACTTGAGGGTTATCTCCTTGAGCCCTATCCAGTAATCCTTCCTCCAGAGGGTTGGCACGACGAGCCTGTCCCGCTTGCTCACCAAGGATATGAGCACCCTGAACAGGAAGCTTGCGAGAAGTATGTAGCCCGCCATGAAGTGCACCTTTCTTATGAAGCCCATGGTTATGCCTTCCTCGTAAGCGTAGGTAGCCTCAACACCCGTTGGACCCTGGAAGAAGGGCGTGCCTATGTAGAGACCCGTTGCAAAGAGCGTTATTATCGTAAGGAAGTTGATCCAGTGCCAGAGCCTAAGGGCTGGGCTGAAGATGTATATCTTCTTTGCCTCCTCCACTCTCATAGCTGACCTCCCTGAACCTTAACGTGGACTATCTCTCTACCCTCGCTGTCATAGAGGTGGGTTGAGCAGGCGAGGCAGGGGTCAAAGGAGTGAATCCCCTTCAGGACCTCTACGGGCTTTTCAGGAATCTTTACCACCGTGTCCTTCATGCACTCCTCAAAGGCACCCTGACCGCCCATGGGGTCCCTCGCTCCGCCGTTCCAGGTTGTGGGAACTACCGCCTGGTAGTTGGCTATCTTTCCGTCTTTGATTACACACCAGTGACCGAGGGCGCCCCTCGGAGCCTCCGTTATGCCCACACCCTTAGCCTCCTTGGGCCACTTCTGGGGTTCCCACTTCTCCATGTTTGCAACCGCCGTATCGCCCGCCTTTATGTTGTCTATTAGCTTCTTGAAGAAGTAGAGGTTTGCAGCCGCACCTATCTGAGCCTCAAGTCCCCTTGCGGCTGTTCTTCCTACAGTTGTCGGTAGCCATACGTGGGGTGGAAGACCGAGGACCTTGGATACGGTATCTATCTGGTTCACAACCATCTCGTCAATCCAGGATGGCTTTATGTGTCCCTGCTTAACTCCCGTGTAGACAACGATGTACCTCGCCAGAGGTCCTACCTCACAGGGTTTTCCCCTCCATCTCGGAGACTTTATCCAGGAGTACTTGCCCTTCTCGTCCAGATACTTCCAGTTGGTCTTCGTTCCCTCCTTGGGACCGGTGTAGTTGGGCTCAGTTATTCCCTCCCAGGGGTGAAGTCCCTTGCTCTCGTCGGGATACCTGTACCAGGAGTGGGCTACGAACTCCTGTATGATCTCAGGATCTGCGAAGTCCTTACCCACCATGGGATGATACTTTGCCCTGTCCACACCCTTGGCGAAGTCTTCAACCACCCCGTTGGAGTGGTAGAGTATCCTGTTGTGATAATCCCCTCCCTTTATGCTCTCGTAGGGTTCATCGGGGAACTCACCGTATCCGAGGACCCTCCTCTTGGAGAGACCGCCGCCGTAAGTCCAACCCTTCTGGACGTAGATGTGCCCTATAGCCAGCAGGTCTATGAGGTAAAAGAGGTTTACAGCCTCTACCTGTGTGTATATGGCGTCCTCAACGACTGCGAGCTTCTCCGCGTTTATTGGGGCGTTCATGTCGTCCATGGATATTGAGCACATCATACCTCCCACTATGTAGTGGGGGTGGGGGTTCTTACCTCCGAAGACGACCTGAGGTATGAAGAGCTCCCTCTGAACATCAAGCATGTTCAGGTAGTGGGCTATCGCCATGAGATGGACCTCAGGCGGGAGGAGCTTGTAATCCGGGTGGTCCCACCAATGGGCTGCGAATATCCCGAGTTGACCGCTCTCAACGAGCTTCTTTATCTTCTCCTGGAAGGCTCTGAAGTATCCCGGCGTTGCCTTGGGGAACTTTCTGGGGTATGCCCTGTGTCCGAGGGGGTCTGGCATTAGCTCCGCTATCGCTCCGTACTTCTCAAGGAGCTTGTTCTGAAGTGCCGCAGTGGCAACCGGATCAGCCTTGAGAGCCTCAACCGGAGATACCCAGTCAAGGGCGTGGAGGTGGTAGAAGTGAACGGTGTGGTCGTGAACCTGAAGGGAGCCGTACATTATGTTCCTTATGTAGTTGGCGTTCTTGGGTATCTTTATCCCCAAGGCATCCTCAACACACCTGACCGAGGCGAAGGCGTGGATGGAAGTACACACACCGCATATCCTCTGGGCAAAAGCCCAAGCATCCCTCGGGTCCCTACCCTTCAGTATCACCTCTATCCCCCTCCACATGGTCCCTGAGGAGAGGGCATCCTTCACCTTTCCGCTCTTCTCATCAACTATGAGCTCTATCCTCAGGTGTCCTTCAATCCTCGTAACCGGGTCAACAACAACCCTCTTCATAACTCACACCTCCTTACTCTTCCTTCTTACCGGAGTTCCTCACCTTAGAGAGAACGCCGTGGACAACCGCTCCGCCGACAGCCGCAGCCGCCGCGACAGCACCCACCTTATCCGCGCTAGCCTCCTGCTTGGGCACTGGTATGTTGGTGAGTCTCTCGTAGAAGGGTCCGTTATCCCAGAAGTCTTTCTCCGCACAGCCTATACATCCGTGTCCCGCCTGAATAGGGTAGGAAAGTCCGTTGTACCACCTTATGCTTCCACACTGGTTGTAGGTCGTGGGTCCTCTGCACCCAACCTTGTACAGGCACCAGCCCTTCTTTGCGTTATCGTCATCAAAGCGCTCAACGAACTGCCCTGCGTTAAAGAAGGCTCTCCTGTAACAGGTGTCGTGAATCCTGTTGCCGTAGAACATCTTCGGTCTCCCCTGAGAGTCAAGGGGAGGAATCCTGTCAAAGAGAACCATGTACGTGATGACTCCCGTCATAACCTCAGCTATGGGCGGACATCCGGGCACCTTGACTATAGGCTTGTTGGTTATGACCTTATCAACGGGAACTGCCGTAGTGGGGTTCGGCTTAGCCGCCTGAACACATCCCCATGAAGCGCAGGAACCCCAGGCTATTATAGCCTTCGCCCCCTCTGCCGATTCCTTCAGGTGCTCAAGGAAGGGCTTGCCGGCAACTATGCAGTACATCCCCTCCTCTCCAAGGGGAGGGTTTCCCTCTACGGCGAGGATGTAGTTCCCCCAGTACTCCTTCATTATCCTCTTCCTGTGCTCCTCAAGGGGTTCTCCGGCTGCCGCCGATAGAGTGTCGTCGTACTCAAGGGATATCATGGAGAGAACCACGTCCGATGCGAGGGGTGTTGCGGACCTTATGAAGGACTCCGAACAGCAGGTGCATTCAAGCCCGTGTATCCATATAACGGGAACCCTTGGCTTTGTCTCCATTGCCCTCACCACAGTAGGAACCATTGAGGGAGCGAGACCCATCATCCCCGTCACTGTCGTAGCGAACTTCAGAAAGTCCCTCCTGCTCACCCCGTGCCTCTTGAATACCTCCCAGAAGGTCTCCATACCAAACCTCCTTAATGAATATTCGTTCAATAATATGATAACACTCACATGATTTATGTCAATAAAAACTTCCTTAGGAGGGTTATAAGGGTTTCTTATAGACTCTCTACCCTGTTCTTTCCCTTCTCCTTCGCAAGGTACATAGCCCTATCAACCCTCGCAAAGAGGGTCTTCAGGTCCTCATCTCCTTTCAGACCGGTAACCCCAATGCTAACCGTCAGTCTGTCAACACCGAAGTCCGTATCCTCTATCCTCCTTCTGAGCCTTTCGGCGACCCTCATGGCGCTTCGGGGGTCTGTTTGTGGCAGGACTATAAGGAACTCTTCACCGCCGAACCTTCCCGCTATATCTGTAGCCCTTATCTCAGCCCTTATCAGGCTCGCCATCTTTCGGAGAACCTCATCCCCCTTCTGGTGTCCGTAGGTATCGTTTATCTGCTTGAAGTTATCAACATCTATCAGGAGTATGGATAGGGGACTTCTGTACCTTTTAGCCCTCTCAATCTCCTGTCTCAGGATCTCCTCAATCTTCCTCCTGTTGTAAAAACCCGTCAGGCTGTCAACGTCTGCAAGGAACCTCAGCTCCCTGATCAGGTCCGTAACGTACCTGTCAAGGTAGAGCTCTATAAAGAGGTCCTCATCAATCCTGTTTGCCACAACAACGTGGATATCGCCGTTGTGTTCGTGGTAGGCGTAGGGCTCGTTCCCGCTGATAAGCCTCTTTACGGGACAGACACTCTCCCCATAAATCTCCCAGCAGGGTCTGCTCAGCTTGTGGGTCACTTCGTAGCACTTCTTCCCTTCAGCGGTGAACCTCTGCTGGGCAGTGTCGTTCATAAGGACCACGTTGTAGTCCGAGTCAACGGCTATGAGTGGGAAGGGGATTACGTTGCATAGCTTGAGCAACCCCTCCCTTTTTATGCTGTCAAGCATATCTACTCCCCTCCTGATGTGATTTTGGGATAAATATAGGAGAGACTTTAAGGAAGAAGCCATCAATGGCTCTTATGGGACGATAAGCAGGCTTTATCTCGCCCTCAGGGCGTTCCATATGTTTTCGGAAACCTCCGGTGCATACTCCATGAGCGGCTTGTCAAGGACACCCTCCCCGTGGAGGAAAACCATGCCCCCCATGGGACCCATGACGGTAACGAAGGCTGGGAAGAAGTCCTGGTTCCTGAGCTCCCCCTTCTCCACACCCTCGGACAGGAGTATCATCACCTCGGTGACCACCTCGCCAACGCAGGCAAAGCCCTCGCATCCTCCCTTGAATATCTCCCTGTTGGACAGGAAGACCCTCAGGAAGTAATCTATCAGCTCGGGCTCTTTGAGGGATATCTCAAAGAAGCTCTCAACGAGCTTGCTAATCTTCTCCCTGACCGGTATATCTTTCTCGTTTATTGACCTCAGCCTCTGGGCAACCCACCGGGAGACGGTGAGCATGACCTCCTTGGCGAGCTCCTCCTTGGACTCAAAGTAGTTGTACAAATTTCCGACGCTCATGCCGAGCTCGTTGGCTATGTCAGGCATGGAGGTGTTGTAGTAGCCCCGCTCCGCAAAGAGCTTGCAGGCTGTCCTTATTATCTGGAGCTTCTTCTCCTCCTTGAGCTTCTCCCTCGTGCTCTTTACCATTACACAGCCCTCAAGTTCCTCTTTGTCTTAAGAAATTCTATCCAAAGCTCAAAGCCCTCGCCAGTCTTTGAGGACAGCTTTATCACGTCTATCTTGGGGTTTACGCTCCTTGCTGAGCTCACCGCTCTTGTGATGTCAAAGTCCATGTAGGGGAGCAGGTCAATCTTTGTTATCAGCATGAGCTCAGCGCTCCTGAACATGACGGGGTACTTCTCGGGCTTGTCGTCGCCTTCGGTTGTGGAGAGAAGGACTACGTTGAGGTGAGCACCCACGTCGTAGCTTGCTGGACACACGAGGTTGCCGACGTTCTCTATAAAGACTATGTCAAGCTCCTCAAGGGGAAGGTGGTGGATGCCCTCGTGAACCATGAAGGCGTCAAGGTGGCATGCCTGTCCAGTGGTTATCTGATGGGCAGGAACACCCTTAGCCCTTATCCTCTCCGCATCCCTGTTAGTCTCCAAGTCCCCCTCTATAACGCCTATCCTGAGCTCATCGCCCACAAGCTCTATCGTCTTCTCAAGGAGTGTGGTCTTCCCCGCTCCCGGTGAGCTCATCAGGTTGACCGCAAGTATCCCGTGCCTTTCAAAGTGTTCCCTGTTTGAGTCAGCCTGTCTGTCGTTCTCGTCAAGTATCTTTGTAAGGACCTCCACCGTCTTTTTATCCTCAAGGGAAGGGTTGGTGTGGTGGTGCTGATGGCTGTGGTCGTGGTCGGTTATAGAACACCCGCAGTCTCTACACATATCAATCCTCCCTGAACGTTCATTCGTAATTAATATACTCCCTGAGCCAAAGCTGAGAAGAGTATCTGTCCCAGAGATATACCTCCGTCGTTGGGAGGCACCCTTCTGTGGGTATAGACTTTAAAGCCACCGCTTTCAAGAAGCTCCTTTATCCTGCCCACAAGGGGGTCGTTCTGCATCACCCCTCCCGAGAGGCAGAGCTTCTGGATCCCGACCTCCTTTGCTACCCTGAGGGTTATTTGAGCCAGCGTGTTTATGAATCGTGAGGAGGCAAGCCTCGGGTCTCTTTCTTCAAGCAGGGCTAAGAATAGGGGAGCCCAGTCTATCTCTCCCCCTTTGAGCTCAAAGGGGTAGTGTCCCTTTACAAGGGGGTCGTAGAGGTCCTCAAGCATCATCGCAGCCTGACCTTCGTAGGAGAGCCTTTGCCTTATGCCGAGGAGGGATGAGACGCCGTCAAAGAGCCTTCCAACCGATGAGGAGAGGGGAGAGTTTATACCTCTCTCCCAAGCTATGTACAGATTTTCCACCTCCCTCTCCTTCATTCCTATCCTTTTTAAATCAATCACGCCGAAGGCGTCCTTTCCGAATATATGAAAGAGGATAGAGAGCAAGACCCTTCTGGGCTCCTTTACAGCCTTCTCCCCGCCTATCAGCCTGAAGCTCCTGAAGTGGAATACCCTCTCGTATCCGCTCCTGTTCGTGAGCAGGAACTCCCCGCCCCAGAGGGTTCCGTCCTCTCCGTAGCCCGTCCCGTCCCAAGCCACCCCCAGGACATCCTCCACCAAGCCGTTCTCAGCCATGCAGGAGAGCACGTGGGCATAGTGGTGCTGAACCTTCAGAAGGGGAATACCTCTCTCCTTTGCAAACTCCTCAGCCCAGCGGGTAGTCTCGTATCGGGGGTGAAGGTCGCACACTACAAGCTCGGGGCTGAATTCATAGAGACCCATGAGGTCGTAAACAGCTTCTGCGAAGGCTGAGAGGGTGGTCAGGTTCTCTATATCCCCGATGTGCTGGCTCAGTATAGCTCTGTTGTCCATCCCGAGGGCGAAGGTGTTCTTTAGCATGCCTCCGACAGCAAGGACCCTCTTGCTGAGCTTTGCGGGCAGCTCTACGGGCATCGGGGCGTAGCCCCTTGAGCGCCTCAGGGGTGTTGGAGAGCCACCTATCACCTTGACGACGGAGTCATCGCACCTCCTCTTTATCTCTCTGTTGTGGAGAAGGAGGGCATCGGTAAACTCCGAGAGTCTCTTAAGAGCTTCTTCGTTGTCCTTGACTATAGGTTCGTCCGAGAGATTTCCGGAAGTTGCCACAACGGGGAAGGGAAGGTTTCTCAGGATGATGTGATGTAGTGGTAAGTAGGGCAGGAAGGCGCCGACCCTCTTCAATCCGGGGGCAACTGCAGGAGCGAGCTCCCTCCTCTTTCTGACGAGAACTATGGGTCTTTCGGGTGAAAGCAAAAGAGCCTTCTCCAGCTCCGTCGGTTTGGCGTACTCCTCCACCTGAGACAGGTCTCTAAACATGACAGCAAAGGGCTTTTCCTGCCTCCTCTTCCTCTCACGGAGACTCCTTACCGCTTCCTCGCTGGTGGCGTTGCACAGAAGGTGAAACCCCCCTATACCCTTGACAGCCAAAATCTTCCCCTCCTTCAGCATCCTCAGGCTCAGCTCAAGGGCTCTTTCCCTCTGGGCTATCAGCTCTCCCGAAGGGGTGTAGAGACTTAGCCAGGGTCCGCACACAGGGCAGGCGTTCGGCTGGGCGTGAAACCTCCTGTTCAAGGGGTCTCTGTACTCCCTTTCACAATCGGGGCACATCTCAAAGACTCTCATCGTGGTGTTCGGTCTGTCGTAGGGGAGCTTCTCAATTATCGTGAACCTGGGACCGCAGTTGGTGCAGTTTATGAAGGGGTAGAGGTACCTCCTGTCGGAGGTGTCAAAGAGCTCCTTTAGACACTCATCGCAGGTCGCTATGTCCGGTAGTATGAAGACCTCCTTTCTGCCTTCTTCCTCGCTCTCCCTTATCTCAAACTCTCTGTAACCTACAGGGGGAAGCTCCTCAACCTCCTGAGAGAAGAGGTGTGCGAGGGGGGGCTTTTTCAGGTGAAGGTCAATCAGGAACCTCTCAAGACGGGCTACCTCACCCTCTACCTCTATCAGGACTCCCCTTGAGTCGTTTATAACGAGGCCCTTAAGACCGAGCTCCCTCGCTATCCTGTAAACGAAGGGTCTGAAGCCAACTCCCTGAACCGCACCCTTTAGCTCTATCCTAAGTCTCTTTGCTCTGGACATCCGGTAGGCTTAATATAAGTTTAATGAATCAGCATTCAACTTGAATCTGCTTCCTAATCTTGATCATAGTGGGAAGGGCTTTACGTTCAAGATGTCCAGCTTATATTCATGCTCATGAATGTTATCTGGATACAAAGGCTCTCATGCTGTGGTAACACCCACTCATTCCTCAACTATGAAAGCATAGAGCACATATTTAACGAGTTCAATTTTCTCTATCACCCTTCCTTGAGTACAGAGCCAGAAGACCATGTTCTCCAAGATATTCTTGATGGCTATGTGCATCTTGATATATTGCTTGTTGAAGGTGCAGTACGTCAAGATGACAAAGTTATAAGAGATATAGCTTTAAAAGCTAACTATGTTGTTGCTGTAGGAAACTGTGCTTCATTCGGAAATATTCCTGCCCTTTCGGATAAAGGTGTTTGCGGGCTTCAGTACAGATTTAGGGAGAAAGGCGGGCTACTCGGTAAAGACTTTAAGAGTAAAAGGGATCTACCCGTGGTAAATATCTCTGGTTGTCCTGCCCATCCTGAGTGGATAGCAGGGACTCTTATAAAGTTAAAAAATAAAGGGTATATAGAGCTGGATGAGTGGGGAAGACCCAAAGACTTTTACAGCTCCTTTACTCACTGGGGCTGTTCCAGAAATGAGTACTTTGAATGGAAAGTGGAATTGACTAGTCTGGGAAGTTCTAAGGGATGTCTGTTTTATAAATATGGTTGTAGAGGACCGATGACGAACTCTATGTGCAATATAATTCTCTGGAATGGTGTAAGCTCAAAAACAAGGGCTGGTACACCCTGTTTCGGTTGCACGGAGTTCGATTTCCCTAGAAAGAATTTATGGGAGACCAAAATATTCGCTGGTATGCCTGCTGAGCTTCCTCGAGGAGTATCTAAAAGGGCGTATATAATGATATCAGGATTGGCGAAGACGTTCACGCCGGACAGATTAAAGAAGTGAGGTTAACTAAAGAAGTTCTCCTTAGAGTTGAAGGTGAAGCACTTTTAGAGCTTGAATGGGGTGGTGGGATTGTAAAGGATGCCAAAATCATACTCCCCTCTACAAGGAGCATAGAAAAGGTTCTTAAAGGTAGACCTGTTATGGATGCTCTCGTTCTCGTTCCACGTGTTTGTGGCATTTGTGGACATGCCCATCTTATGGCCTCTGTAATGGCAATAGAAGATGCCCTAATTGATGTTCCTATCTCACACAAAGCTAAAGTTGTTAGAAACATAACTTTGACAAGTGAAATAATTCAAAATCATATCAAATGGTTCTATCTTTTTATACTGCCAGACATATTGGAATTTAAAGTTATTGAAGGATTTGTGCCATTTAAAGGTAGAAAATGGATCAACGCTATAAAAATTGCTAGTCTTATGGGAAAGCTGATAGCACTGTTTGGTGGGCAATGGCCCCACTCGTCCTATGCTGTGCCAGGTGGGATCACTTCCAACTTTAAGGAGTCTGATATATATAAGGCTATATCTTTGTGTAAGGAGATTAAGGATTTTTTCTTTCAACAGGTTGTAGATATTGAAGAAATTGAATTTAAGGAGTTGGTAAAGAATGAAGGTAATCCACAGAAAATAGGCGGTGACCTAGGGTTGTTCTTAGAAGTATGTGAAGAGTTTGGACTTTCTGATATGGGAACATCCTACAACAGGTTCTTCACAGGAGGAGAGATATTTCCCTGTGTTGAACCTGCCCACTATACTGGGATTAAAAAACTCAATCATGTTACTATATCACGTATTAAAGAGGTTCAAGGAGCGGAAAGCTATTCTAAAGCTTACGCGGTACTGTATAGGGATCTACCCTATGAAACGGGGCCACTTGCAAGACAGTTTTTGTCTGGCAATAAGACTATCAAAGCTTTACATAAAACATATAAAGACAGTTATATAACTCGTGTTTTTTCAAGAGTAATGGAGATAGGTATTATGTGCCTTCATCTTGAAGATCAGCTCTACGAACTAATGAGGGTAATAGACGAGGAATCTTGCATAGATATAGGTGTAGACTTGAAGAGTTTTTCAGGAGCTGGGTCCTCAGCTGTTGAAGCTGCCAGAGGAACTCTTATTCATAAAATACATATAGATAAGGGAAGTATAAGAGACTATACTATCATAACGCCTTCTCAGTGGAACCTAGGTCCTCGGGTAAATGGTTTCCTTGGGGTTGCAGAAAAGGCAATAGTGGGCGTTGATAGTTCTAATAAAGCACAAATGATAGTAAGGAGCTTTGATATGTGTTCGGTCTGCACTACTCACTGATAGACGGCAATCTATGCTGTGCTCATGCATTGTTTTTGTTATCCTCTATAAGCCTGGCTATGTTCCTCATCAAAAGGAGGAAGAATCCCATTGTGAGCTTAACCTCTTCATCATTCAGCTCTTTTAATAGTTTCAAAGGACCAACCTTCGGTCTATTTCTCTTTGCATCCACATAGGCTTCGTAGTTGGCACGTGCAAAGTCTCTTAAGTTCCCTATCTCCAGAACACCGATAAGCTCATCAAGCCATCTGTCAAGCTTCATAGCGTGTTCTTTTACGCCTGCCTTTCTTATCCCCTCCTCTTTTGAGTATATAAGCCTTACCATGTCCTCCTTCATGCTCATGTATTCGTGGATGACTTCAGCAAAGTAGGCGATCGCGTCCATGTTCTTTAGAAGATTGAGCAGGTGATGGATATTCTGAGGGTCTTTAAAATACTCCTCTACCAACAGATCCTCATCAATCCGCAGGAAGCTGTACATGTGCTCCTCCTTACTTTCTGAGGGACTCTCCGAACTTCTTCAATACCAGTAGGAGAAAAGCCAAGGACCTCTGTATATCCTCATCCGTCAGCGCCCTGAGCAAACCAGTTATGCTCGTCCTGTAATTGTTTTCCTTAACTTCGGCTGCTGACTCGCCTATAGCATCCAGCAGGGAACTGAATTCCCTGCTCCCTATCAGGGAGCTCAGCTTAGACAAGGTCTCTGTAAAATCTGTTTCGCGCCCTATAACCTCCCTGTACTTTACTACCTCCTCATTCAGCGACTCAATTATGAAGGGAAACCTTTTAACAAAGTCATCAAAGGCTTCCAGCAAAAATATAAAGGTGTCAATCCTATCCGAAAGGTCCCTAATTAATGCGTTTGTCCCATTTCCATCCAGAAAGATCCCTTTCTCCGCCATAGCACACCTCCTTCACACTCCCTGTTCTAATCTAAGGTAGATGAATATACATTCACTGTCTATAAAATCTCCTTATAAAGCTTATAAGGTGAATGAATTGACATTCAAAATAAGACGGGCAGTATAAATAAAAACTAAGGTATGGAGGTGAGCCATGGCTACACTTCTTTGGCTACACGGAGGGGCGTGTAATGGAAACACCATGTCCTTTCTTAACGCGGAGTACCCATCCGTATGTGACCTCGTCACAGACTTCGGTATAGAGATACTCTGGCACCCTTCCGCCGGTCTTGAGATGGGAGACCAGCTCGTGAAGTTGCTAAATGACATCCTCAACGGGAAGATACCTCTGGACATATTCGTCTTTGAGGGAACGGTGATTCAGGGACCTAACGGCACCGGAAGATACAACATGTTTGCAGGCAGACCTATGAAAGACTGGGTACACGACCTGGCTCACACAGCCCAGTTCGTTGTGGCGGTGGGAAACTGTGCGTGTCAGGGTAACATACCTGCGGTTCCTCCCAATCCTACTGAGTCAACGGGGCTCCAGTTCCATAAAACGGAGAAGGGTGGATTTCTGGGAGCGGGCTTTCTTTCTAAGGGAGGGCTTCCGGTTATAAACATACCCGGATGCCCGGCTCACTATGACTGGATCACACAGATTCTGGTTGCCCTTGCGGTCGGAAGGGCGGAGGATATAGAGCTCGATGAGTTCCAGAGGCCTGTTACCTTCTTCAGGACCTTCTCCCAAACCGGTTGCACACGTGTTCAGTTCCACGAGTGGAAGATAGCCTCCGAGGAGTTCGGTCAGGGGACGAGGAAGGGCTGTCTCTTCTACGAGTTGGGTTGCAGGGGACCCATGACACATGCACCTTGCAACAGGATACTGTGGAATGGGGTGAGCTCAAAGCAGAGGTCCGGACATCCCTGTATCGGCTGTACCGAGTTCCAGTTCCCCTGGTTCGATCTCGCACCAGGAACCGTATTCAAAACCCAGAAGGTCGGGGGTGTTATACCGAAGGAGACAGTTTACGAAGCGGACAAGCTTACCTATATGATACATGCTGCAGCAGCGAGACTCGCTGCGCCAAAATGGGCTACTGAGGATATGTTTGTCGTTTGAAAAATCTTTAAGGAGGTGTAGCTATGGGTAAGCGTCAGAGCTTGGTCATAGATCCCCTGGCGAGGCTTGAGGGGGATGTAAGGGCTGAGGTTCAGGTTGAAGACGGAGTAGTGGTAGATGCCAACGTAGAAGCGGTTATGTTTCGCGGATTTGAAATAATCCTGAGGGGAAAGGACCCTCTCGCCGGGCTAATCGTGACTCCCCGGGTGTGCGGTATATGCGGTGGCTCACACCTTTACAAAGCTGCACAGGCGGTGGACACTGCGTGGAGAACACAGGTACCACCGAACGCTTGGTGGATAAGGAATATAGCTCAGGTTACGGAAACCCTTCAGTCGGTTCCCCGCTGGTTTTACGCTATATTCGCAATAGACCTTACCAACAAGAACTACGCAAAGAGCAAACTGTACGATGAAGTGGTGAGAAGGTGGGCACCCTTTGTCGGTAAGACCTACAAGATAGGTCTTGAGATATCCGCTTTGCCTGTGAAGATATACGCTATGTTTGGAGGACAGTGGCCCCACTCTTCCTTTATGGTCCCCGGAGGGGTAATGTGTGCACCCCAGCTCGATCATATAACCCGTGCCCATGCACTGCTGGAAAGGTACAGAACCGAGTGGCTTGAGAAGGTATGGCTCGGGTGTTCCGTGGATAGATGGCTGGAGAATAAGACCTGGGAAGATGTTCTAAACTGGCTTGAAGAGAGCGAAAGTCACAGGGACTCCGATTGCGGTCTCTTCATAAGATTCTGTATGGAGAACGGTCTGGACAAGTACGGCGCCGGAGTGGGTAACTTCCTTGCCTGTGGGACTTACGTAGACCCTCAGTTTTACCCCGTATCCACAATAGAAGATAGGAACAAGGCTCTTCTCGCTCCATCCGGTGTGGTTTACCGCGACAAGTACTACCCCTTTGACCATCTGAATGTAAGAGAGGATATCACCCACTCATACTTTGAGGGCTCTTCCCTTCTGCATCCTTGGGAGGGTGAGACGATCCCCCTCGATCCGGAGGAAGCTAAAAACCAGGGCAAATACTCCTGGGCAAAATCGCCGAGATACATGATAAACGGTCAACCTGTGCCTCTTGAAGCTGGACCTCTGGCGAGGCAGGTGGTGGCGGGTTATGAGGAAGCAAAGCAGTCATGCAGTGCAGCAGGATGTATAGAACACGCTATAGATCCTCTCTTCAGAGATATAGTGAATAAGATAGGTCCGAGCGTCATGGTCAGGGTTCTCGCGAGGATGCATGAAGCGGTCAAATACTACAAGTGGGCAAAGGAGTGGCTCGGGAAGATAGACTTTAACAATGACGTTTTCTATAAGAAGCCTGAGGAACTCCCTGAAGGTAAGGGGTTCGGTGGAACGGAGGCTGCCCGCGGTGCTCTTATGGACTGGATAGTTATAGAGGATGGCAAGATCAAGAACTACCAGATAGTAACCCCAACAGCGTGGAACATAGGTCCCAGAGACAGCAAAGGTCAGATGGGTCCTATAGAAAAGGCCATAGTTGGATCCCCGATAAAGAATCCTGAAGATCCCATAGAGGTCGCTCACGTGGCACGCAGCTTTGATTCATGCCTTGTGTGTACGGTGCACGTCTATGACAGGAAGAGCAGAAGGGAGCTTGCGAGATACAAGCTGGGTGGTTTCAAGTAATGTATAGAACGGTAATCATAGGCTGCGGTAACCCCATACGTGGAGATGACGGAGCGGGTCCCCGCCTCATAAGGAAACTCTGGGAGCGGGGACTGCCCCCCGGTGTAAACCTCGTTGATGGGGGGACATCGGGAATAGATGTCGTATTTCAGATGAAAGGTGCGGATAAGGTTGTTATAGTGGATGCATGTCTAACGGGGGAAGAACCCGGAACTATATTCAGGGTGCCTCCTGAAGAGATAGAGTCACTTCCGTCACCTGAGGAGGCGCATCTACACTCTATAAAGTGGTTCCATGCCATATCTATCGGTAGGTTCCTGCTTAACGGCGAGTTTCCCAAGGAGATATGCGTCTTCCTGATTGAAGGGAAGAACTTTAACATAGGTGAAGAGCTCTCCGAGGAGGTGAAAAAAGCCCTTGAGCGCCTTGAGGATATGATCATGGAGGAGTTTGTAGAAAGGAGCACGGGAAGCTACACTGTTGAGCTCGATGAAAATGGTTATTTGAGGATTCCAGCTCAGCTGGCAAACACTCACTTTGGGAGTGCCATGTCAGCTGCCGTTGTTCCTAGAGGTATGGAGTTACATATATTCCCTCTGCCCAACAGCAAGCAGGGAGGACTGCTCTTAAAAAGGCTGAATAGGGAAGGTGACAGGGCGATCCTCGTATGGGAGATAATACCTCCCGGTATAGAGCCGGGCGGTAAGAAAGCTGTTTGGGATGATGATAAAAGAGCGCTTATCGTGTCATTAATTTAGAAACCTGCAAGGAGGTGCTGCCATGAGAAGAGTGTTTATTTTACTGACCTCAGCGATGGGTATTTCCTTTGCACACATGAAGCCCTATCCCCACACCCATGTAGGATTCCTGCACCCGGAAGACATACTTATGATTGTGGGAGCTATAGGTGCTTTGGCGGTGGGTGCTTTCCTTGCCCTGAGAGTTCTCAGGACCTGAGGGAGGAGCATTATGTTTCCCAATAAAGCCCTTTTAGCAGACACCTTCGTTGAGAAGGTAGATGGTCAGTGGGCTGTTTTTGTTGAAGTCATCTTTGAAGATTGCGTGGTTAGGAAGGAGATAAGCAGACACTTCAGTGAAAAGCAGGCTCAAATAGCGGCAAACTATATAAGACGAAATATAAACAGGGATATACCTTTTCCACCCGATGGTCTGGGAGGTTGCTGTTGATGGATGACTTCAGGCTAATATATCCCCAATCCCTCGGACTCTTCCCCCTCCCTTACTCCTTTATACTTCTTCCCTATATAGAAAACTGGGAGAGCTGTATAAACAGCGTTATAAAGCTTGAGCTTTCTGATATTCCCGAGGAATGGGCGTTTGTAAAGTATATAGCGGAGGGAAATGTAAAGGACGCCGTTGAAAACATAGAACACTTTCAGTCGGGTGATATAAGGGAATACAACCTCGCAGTGATAGGCAGGGATGAAGAGCATATCCGTGCACTGAAAGGCAGGCTCAAGGACCAGCTCTTAAAAGACCTGTTAACCCTTCTGCTGAGCTTAAACGAGGGAAGGCACTTTCTCTTTGAAACGAAAAGAGGAGACATAAACTCTCTCATATTCTTCGTAAACGCTCTCATCAGTGTGGGCATAGGAGATAGGTCTGAGGCTTTATCTATGCTGGACTCCGCCCTTAAGGAAATAGGGGATGCTTCTCCCATCTTCAAAGCCTATATCCTCTTTAAGAAAGGGTCTATCGTTCGGGATCAGAAAGGGGACAGCTACCATCTTATATCTCTGTTTGAAGACGTAATAAATACCTTAAGAGAAACACAGGCGAACTGGCTGAAAGGGGAGATCCATTTCCAGCTCGGGAGCATGTACTCAACCTTCGGAAACCTGACGGAGGCTGTAAGGAACTTTGACAGAGCCCTATCTTATATTGACAAGGAAAAAGATCCCTATACGTGGGCGCTTATACAGAACAACAAAGGGCTTACCTACCTGTCAATACCCGCTCAGGAAGTGGAGGATCAGTTCCGCCTCGCCATGGGTGTTCAAAGCATCAAAAAGGCGCTGGAGGTATTTGCTAAGGACAGGTATCCGGACGAATGGGCGAGTGCCACCCTCAACTATGCAAACGCCCTCCAGTATCTGCCCTCCGGTAATCCTATAAAGAACCTTCTCAAGGCTGTAGAGCTTTACGAAGAAGTAATGGAGTACAGAAAGAGGTCCGGCGATAGGGAGGGCTATGCAAGGGTCCTTGCAAACATGGGTAACGCTCTCGCACATCTGGGAAGGCTTGAAGAAGCCAAGGAGAAGCTCACGGAGGCAAGAACGATATTCGCAGGCCTTAACATGTATGAAGAGGTTGAGGCTATCAACGGGATACTTGATGAGATAAAAACAGTGGAGGTATCTGAAGGTGGAAACTCTGAAGGATAGAGATCTTGCTAAGATAGCTGAAGAGATAGATGAGGTCATAGAGAAGATAAAAGAACTTCCGGAAGAAAGTCTTAAGCTTGTAAGCAGGCTCAAGGAGCTTATTGAAGAGTTTCATAGACTACCTCTCGTGAAGCTGGTTAGATTCCTGAAAGGATCTGAGGAGGGCAAGAAACTTCTCCTGGAGATGGTGAAAGACCCAGATATATACACCCTTTTCCTGAAGCACGGTATAGTGAAGCCTGACATAAAAACTCAGGTCGTTAAAGTTATAGAGATGATAAAACCCTATGTAAGGTCTCACGGCGGTGATGTAGAATTTGTAGATATAAAGGATAACGTTGTCTTTGTCAGGCTTAAGGGTGCATGTCAGGGATGCTCACAGGTAAGCGTAACCCTTAAAGAAGGCATACTTGAAGCGATAAAGAATCATGTTCCCGATATAAAGGATGTGAGGCTTGCAGAAGACAAGCCTGTGGAAGGATTCATTGAGTTCAGGAAAGAAACAAGCTGGAGAAAGACTTACAAGCTTTCTGATCTGCAGGAAGGCAGTATGGTTACTTTCAAGGACAAGGATGTAGATATTTTCCTGATAAACTGGCGTGGAAAGATATATGCCTACAGAAACTCCTGTGCTCACCAGGGACTTCCTTTAACCGGAGGTGAAATAACCGACAAGGGAACGGTGATCTGCCCCTGGCATGGTTTTGAATACGACATAACCTCAGGTGAATGCATTACTGCACCTCACATACAGCTTGAACCAGTTCCTGTAAGGATAGAGGGCGAATGGGTTCTTGTAGGAGCTTAACAGGCTTTCAGCCCTGCATAGTTCTGGGAGAACCTTCTCAGGGCGGCTTTATGGTCCCTTCCGCAAAGGCTTCGGAGAAGGGTATGTACGGACCGCGGGGTGTGTTTTACGATGGCTCCATACTCGCTGTTGCGGATACAGGAAATCACAGGGTTTTGATCTGGTTCTCCCTGCCCGAAGAGGATCATGCAGAAGCTGATATAGTTCTGGGTCAAAGAGATTTCTCATTAGACAGCCCCAACGCAGGGGGTGATCTGAGAAGAGGTCTTTACATGCCCTGCGGTGTGGTTATACAGGATAACAAGCTCATAGTTGCTGATTCCTGGAACCATAGAATCCTTTTATGGGATGGCATACCGGAGAGCAGTTTCGCTCCTCCCGATCATGTTATCGGGCAACCTGACTTCATGACCACAGAGCCGAGCAAAGGAAAGCATGTTAAGAATTACCGCTTCTTCTGGTGCTATGGTATCGGATTTGTGGGAGATTATTTTTTTGTCTGCGACACTGGAAATAGAAGGGTCCTCGGGTGGAGGGGCATTCCGGATTATGAACAGGAACCTGATATCTTGATAGGGGGAGAAGAGCTGTTTATATGGCCCCACTCCATATGTGGAAATGAAGATGTGGTTTTCATAGCTGATGCAGGAAATCACAGGGTTCTCGGCTGGAAAGGTATTGATAAGCTCAGCGGAACTCCATCAACAATACTTGGACAGAGAGGACTCTCTCATTCGGAGGAGAACCCTTATGAACCTCAATCCGCAAGCTCCCTCAGGTTTCCCTACGCTGTTAGTATGGACAGCGATCTTATGGCGGTTGCGGATACAGCAAACAACAGGGTTCTTCTATGGGAACCTTTACCTGCTGAAGGTGCATTTATACCCGCCGGCGGTGTGATAGGTCAGCCAAACTTTGAGGAACATGGTGAAAACAGATGGGAAGGGGTTAAGAGGGATACCCTCTGCTGGCCCTATGATGTTCATATATACAGAGATCATATATTTATAGCTGACACCGGGAACAACAGAGTTGTGGTTTGGAGCTCTTTTAGGAGGTGAAAAGCCATGGTAGAGGTTTCTTTAGACGTCTTTGCCGATTTCAGGGACAGAGATAAAGCCCTCACGCTGGTGGACAATATTAAGAGAGAGTTAGATAGAGCGGGAAAGGATATAAACATAATGGAGTTCTGCGGGGGACACACCCACGCCATAATGAAGTTCGGCATAGACCAGCTCCTTGAGGGCAGGGTGAGGTTCGTCCACGGTCCGGGCTGTCCCGTGTGCGTTATGCCGATGAGCAGGATAGACCTTGCCATAGAGCTGGCAAAACGTCCGGAGGTTATACTCTGCTCCTACGGAGACCTGCTCAGGGTACCCGGCTCGGGGAGGAAGAGCCTCTTAAATCTGAGGGCTGAAGGCTCCGATGTCAGGATGGTTTACTCCTGCCTGGACACGCTGAAGATAGCGAGGGAGAACCCGGACAGGGAGGTCGTTTTCTTCGCCATAGGCTTTGAGACGACAACTCCCCAGACCGCCGTCCTGATAAAAAAGGCAAAGGAGGAGGGGATAAAGAACCTCTCGGTCGTGTGCAACCACGTGATAACCCCAGCAGCTATACAGCACATACTCAACGCCCCCGAGATAAGGGAGATAGGGAGGGTTGAGATAGATGCCTTCATAGGACCGGGGCACGTAAGCGTGATAATAGGAACAAAGCCTTACCACTACTTTGCTGAGGAGTTCCAAAAGCCCGTCGTCATATCGGGCTTTGAGCCGGTGGACGTCCTTCAGTCCGTTCTCATGATAGTGAGGCAGATAGCCCAGGGACGGGCTGAGGTTGAAAACCAGTACGGGAGGTTCGTAAGCTACGAAGGCAACCAAAAGGCTCAGAGGCTCGTCGCTGATGTCTTTGAGCTCAGGAAGGAGTTTGAGTGGAGGGGGCTCGGAAACATCCCCTACAGCGCCCTCAAGATAAACTCAAGGTACGAGGAGTTTGATGCTGAGAGGAGGTTTGAGGTCTCCCTTCCAAAGCCCAAGGAACACCCTGCCTGCATATGCGGTAAGGTGATAAGGGGCGTCGCCCTGCCGACAGACTGCAAGCTCTTCGGTACCGTCTGCACCCCCTCCAACCCCCTCGGCTCCTGTATGGTCTCCTCCGAAGGAGCCTGCGCAGCTTACTTCAAGTACAGGAAGGACCTGGTAGAGGCTCAGGCATGAGGATTCTCTTTCTCTGCTACAGGTTCAACTCCCTCTCCCAGAGGCTTTACTGTGAGCTTACCGAGAGGGGACACGAGGTCTCCGTTGAGCTGGACGTTCACCCAGAGCTTACCATAGAGGCTACCGAGCTCTACAGACCGGACCTGATAGTGGCTCCCTTTCTCAGGAGGAAGATACCCGCAGAGGTTTGGAAAAAGTATAGGACGCTCATAGTCCACCCCGGACCTCCGGGAGACAGGGGACCGAACGCCCTTGACTGGGCAATCCTAAGCGGTGTGAAGGAGTGGGGAGTCACCCTCTTGGAGGCTTGTGAGGAGTACGATGCGGGGGATGTATGGGCTTACAGAACCTTCCCCATGAGGTTTGCTAGGAAGTCAAGCCTTTACAGGAACGAGGTTACCGAGGGTGCGGTTGAGTGCGTCCTTGAGGCTCTGGATATGATTGAGAAGGGTGAGATAAAAAAGGAGCCTCAGGGAGAGAGATTCATCTGGAACAGGATTGAGAAGGAGAGGAGGAGGGTAAACTGGGAGGAGGACTCAACCCTTGAGATAATTAGGAAAATTTATGCCTCCGACAGCCAGCCCGGAGCCATCGGTATCCTTAGGGGAAAGGAGTACTATCTCTACAACGCCTACCCGGAGGAGCTGAAGGGAAAGCCGGGACAGGTGGTGGCAACAAGGGACGAGGCTGTGTGTATAGGAACGAAGGACGGAGCCCTCTGGATAACCCACCTGAGGGAGATGGATAAAGAGTCAATAAAGCTTCCCGCAACAAGAGTCTTAGGAGGCTTGGATACTCCCGAGGTCGTGATAAAGCCGTGGGAGAGGGTGGACTTCAAAACCTACAGGGAGATAGTGTACGAGGAAGAGGACAAAGTCGGATACATCCGCTTTAACTTTTACAACGGTGCCATGTCCACCGAACAGTGTGAGAGGCTCAGAGAGGTTGTGAGCTACGCAAAGAAGAGACCTATTAAAGCTATAGTCCTGCTCGGACAGGAGGACTTCTTCTCCAACGGGATGAACCTCAACACCATAGAGGATGCCCATAGCCCGCCGGACGAGAGCTGGAGGAACATAAACGCCATGGACGACCTGTGCGAGGAGATACTGAAGACACCCGACAAGCTCACCGTGGCTGGTATGCAGGGAAACGCAGGAGCGGGAGGAGTATTCTTAGCCCTCACCTGCGACCTCGTCTTTGCCAGAGAGGGAGTGGTGCTCAATCCCCACTACAAGAACATAGGGAACCTCTACGGTTCCGAGTTCTGGACCTACACCCTGCCCAAGAGGGTAGGCTGGGAGAGGGGAAGGCAAATAATGGAAGAGAGGATGCCCATAAGCTCAAGGAAGGCTAAGGAGCTCGGTCTGATTGATGATGTGTTCGGAAGGACTCCTTCGGAGTTCATTAAAAAACTGAAAGATAGGCTCAAGAGCTTCCTCTCCTCGGAGGAGTTTACGAAGTTTATAGAAAATAAGAGAAATGAAAGGAACTCAAAGGAGTGGCTTGAGCTTATAGACAGATGCAGGAGGGAGGAGCTTGAACACATGAAGCTTAACTTCTACGGTTTTGACACGAGCTACCACATAGCCCGTTACTACTTCGTTCACAGGAAGCCCCACTTCAGGACACCTCCATACCTTGCAAAGCACAGAAGGCTCAATCGCACTCCAGCTCAAGGCTCTTGAGGAACATATCCTCTCCACCTATCACCTGCGTGTTCAGAGAGCCACAGTGAGGACAGAGAGCGTTAAGCTCCTCCTTCTCACTCACCCTACCGCAGTCCTCACACCTTAACTTGAGCCTCTCCACCTCAATCACGAGCTCCGCATTCCTCGCTATCGTTCCCTCCTTGAAGGTATCAAAAGCCATCTCAAGGAGGTGTGGCTCAACCCCCGATAAAACACCCACCTGAACTACTATCTTAGACACAGACTTAGCATTGTTCTCCTTCGCATGCTCCTCCACCAGACCGAGAAGGCTCTGAACTATTGAGAACTCGTGCACCCTTTAATTTTATCCCCGCACGAGCTTGACAGGAAGTAGCCCCGACCTAAGATTTTCCCGATGGAAAACCCTCTGAGAGAAGAGAAGGTATGGTATCTGAAGAACCTTGATATACTCTCGGGACTCAGTGAGGAGGAGCTTAAGTTCCTTGACGAGAACTCCGTCGGCTTGAACCTTAGTAGGGGGGAGCTCGTTTACTCTCCCGAAGAGGAGGAAGAGTTTCTTTACTTCCTAAAGAGGGGGAGCGTTAAGCTCTACAGGATTGAGCCCAGTGGGAAGGAGATAACCCTCGCCGTTCTGGGACCCGGAGATGTCTTCGGAGGTATATCTCCCTATGAGAGGGGTAACTATAGGGAGTTTGCGAAAGCCCTTGAGGACACCTTCCTCTGCCTCATAAACAGGGAGGTATTCTTCTCAAGGATGAGCAGGAATCCAACAGTGATGTTGAGGTTCAGCAGGTTTCTGGGACTCCTTACCTACGAGCTTGAGCTTAGGCTGGAGGAGGTTGTCTCAAAGCCCGTCATCAGCAGAGTATCATCCCTTATCATCAGGCTCTACAGGAAGTTCGGCGATGGAAAGGGTAATATAACCGTCCCTCTATCCCACAAGGATATAGCTGGTATGGTCGGTGCTACGAGGGAGGCGACCACCCTTTCCCTGAACGAGCTCAAGAGAGCAGGAGCCATCTCACTCGGGAGAAAGAGGATAAAGATAACAGACCTTGAGAAGCTGAGGGAATTTGCAGGGGAAGTGCTGTAGAATTATTCAACGTGACTTACAGAAAGGTTGCAGATATATTCTCCCAGATAAGCGGGGTTTACGACCGGTTCCTCAGCCTTGCTACAGCCGGACAGATACACAGATGGCAGAGAGACCTCCTTTCAAGTATGAACAGGGAGGGAAACTGGCTTGACGTGGGGACCGGGACCGGAGAGCTCCTGAGGAAACTCGGTGACGACTGGAGGGGGATAAGGGTTGGGATTGACCCAGCCTTAGGCATGCTCCTTGTAGCCAAGAAGAAGTGTCCCGGCTGCTTCTTCCTTCAGGCTGTTGGCGAGAGCCTCCCCTTCAAGGAGGGGTCCTTCAGGAACCTCTCCCTCTCCCTCGTCTTCAGGCACCTTGAGAACAAGGAAGCTTTCCTGAGGGAGGCTTTCAGGGTTCTTGAGAGCGGAGGGAGGATAGGGATACTTGATATAGGCAGGTTCAGGGGAACCCGAGTCCTGCTCCTGCTGATGAGGACCATCCTAAAACCCTTCGGAGTCCTGATATTCGGAAAGGATAAGTGGAGCTTCTTCATCCACTCCGTTGAGGACAGCTTATCTCCTGAGGAAGTGGAAGCTATGCTGAGCTCTTCTGGGTTCTCGGTTGTCGGTAAGGAGAGGAGGCTTCTGGGTGTGGTGCACCTGATAGTTGCCGTTAAAACTGCCTGATGAACCTTATGTCGTTTTCGTAAAAGAGCTTTATGTTGTCTATACCGTAGAGGAGCATGGCGAGCCTCTCCACGCCCATGCCGAAGGCAAAGCCCTGATATATCTCCGTATCAATACCACAGCTCTCAAGCACGGCGGGGTGGACCATGCCACAGCCCATAACCTCAAGCCAGCCCGTCTCCTTACAGACCCTGCAACCCTCCTGAGAGCATATAACACAGCCTATATCAACCTCGGCGGAAGGCTCGGTAAAGGGAAAGTAGGAGGTTCTGAACCTGACGGGAAGGTCAGTCTGAAAGAACTCCCTGAGAAACTCCTCTATTACGTACTTCATGTGCCTGAAGTTGGCGTACTCATTGACAACGAGACCCTCAACCTGATGGAACATGGGAGAGTGGGTGGGATCATCGTCCCTCCTATAAACCTTTCCCGGCGCTATTATCTGTATGGGTGGCTCTTGCCTGAGCATGGTTCTTATCTGAACCGGGGATGTGTGGGTTCTGAG
>NZ_JBWONM010000006.1:0-4147 GCF_056450045.1 Hydrogenivirga sp. | reverse complement strand
CCTTAAAATTTCTTTCATGGAAAAGCCTTGGAGTGGCAGGTTTTCAGAGAAGACGGACGAGTTCGTTGAGGAGTTCACCGAGTCGGTCAGCTTTGACAGGGAGCTCGCCCACGAGGACATAAGGCAGGATATAGCCCACGTTAGGACCCTTGAAAAGGCAGGGGTTCTTACAGAGGAAGAGGTAAAGAGATTGATAGAAGCCCTTGAGGAGATAGAGAGGGATATAGAGGAGGGAAGGTTTGAGTGGAAAAGGGAGCTGGAAGATGTTCACATGAACATAGAGGCTGAGCTGACCCGCAGGGTGGGGGAGCTTGGAGGAAAGCTCCACACGGGAAGGTCAAGGAACGACCAGATCACTACGGACGAGAGGCTCTACTTAAAGAGAGAGATTGAAGAGATAGTCAACCTGCTCAAGGAGCTCAGGCGCTCCCTGCTCAGGGCTGCTGAGGGCTCCGTTGACGTGATACTCCCGGCTTACACCCACCTTCAGAGAGCACAGCCGATAAGGCTCGCTCACTACTTCCTCTCCTTCAGGGAAGCCTTCCTTAAGGATACGGAGAGGTTCCTTGACTGCTACAGGAGGGTGGACGAGCTCCCCCTCGGAAGCGGGGCTGTTGCCGGTGTGGACTTTTCCTTAGACAGGCACTTCACCGCTGAGCTTCTGGGCTTTAGTAGGCTCGTAAGGAACTCAATCTACGCTACGGCGGATAGGGACTTTATAGCTGAATTCCTCTTCTGCTGCGCCCTGACGGGTATGCACCTCTCAAGGCTGGCTGAGGACCTTATAGTGTGGTCCTCAGAGGAGTTCGGCTATATTGACCTTCCCGACAAGCTCTGCACGGGCTCCTCAATAATGCCTCAGAAGAAGAATCCCGATGTACTTGAGCTCATAAGGGGAAAGACGGGAAGGCTTTATGGAAACCTCATCGCTATCCTGACAGTTCTCAAGGGACTTCCCTCAGCCTTCAACAGGGACCTTCAGGAGGATAAGGAACCCCTCTTTGATAGCGTGAGGACCATCAAAGGCTCCCTGATAGGGATGGCAAAGGTCATTGATGGGTTGAAGGTGAGGGAACAGAGGATGTACTCGGGAGCCGGGAACTTCGTCCTGATAACGGACGTTGCCAACTACCTCGTCCAGAAGGGGATTCCCTTCAGGAAGGCTCACCACATAGCGGGCTCAATAGTCTCCTACCTCATAGAGAAAGGGAAGAGACTTGAGGAGCTCACCATAGACGAGCTGAGGGGCTTCTCCGAACTCTTTGATGAGGATGTCTTTGAGCTCTTCAAACCTGAGGTCGTTGCGGACAGAAGGAAAACCTACGGCGGTACCTCAAGGGAGGAGATTCTCCGCATCCTATCGGTAGCTAAGAGGGAGGAAGGGCTCCCTTAGAGGAGGACTATAGCCTTAGCCCTGTGTCTCAGGATTGACACCATCACTATGAGGGATATGAGGAGCATTGAGAGGCTCAGGCTCAGGAAGGAAAGGAGCTTTAGATAGGAGAAAGAAGGATCAATGAACCTTATGAGAAGGGGACTGAGGTTGTCAGCGAGGGCTGAAAGCAGGGTTATTACACTCAGCATCACCTTCCTCCTTATGTTCGTGAAGAAGGCAAAGTGAACGAGACCGAAGAGGTAAACCCCCATCGCTGCAAGGTGAGGATTCACCACGTTGAGTATGCCGAGAAGGCTCTTAGCCCTGATAAAGCTCTCAGGCGAGCCAAGGTAGTAGGTTGCTATGGAGGAGGGGCTTAGACCTATCTTAGCTACGAATAAAAAAAAATTCAGCCCGGTGAACAGGACCGCAGAGGTGCAGAAGGCGAAGACTAGGACGTATAGGAGAGACCTGTCGGGTGGTTCCTCCTTCTCACCGCTGAGGTAGAGCTTCAGGGCGAGAAGTATCATAGCTCCAGAGAAAGCCTGAAAGAGTAAAAAGGAGAGTATCTTAAGGTATATGAAGAGAGGGGAAAGGTAGAAGACACCGAGGCTGAAGAGAACCTCAAGCATAGCCGCCAGAAAGGAGGAGGCTATGAGGAAGTACTTCACCCTATCCCTCATGCACTTGTGAATGAACACGGAGGCAACCACGAGCAGGAACAGGGTCTGCAGAAAGAACTGTATATGTATATCCTCAAGGAGCTGTCCCAGCGGTAATCTTTCCGGAAACTTCGGGTCTGTAAAGAAGTAGGAGAACATCCTTTGGTAGGTAAGCCCGAACTTGAGGTGGTAATGCACCCAGCTCAGGAGCCAGAAGATCAGAGAGGAAAGGAGGAAGAGAACGACCGTGATGTAAAGGGCTCTGTTGTGCTTTATGTTTGAGGATATAAAGAACCTCATCTGTTCCCTTCCTCAAAGAGGACCTTCCAGAGGGCTAAAGCCCTTCGGGCTGCCTTCGTTATAGCCCTTGCGGTGAGGGTCGCTCCTGTCATGTTCGGTATATCCCTGCCGAGCCTTAGCCTGTCCTTTCCAAGGAGCTTTCCCTTGAAGAGGGCGAGCCAGTTTTCATCAGCCATGTACTCAAGGGGCTCGTTGAAGGAGAGAACCTCCACGAGCTCTATCTCTCCCTTGGGGTTTATCACAAAGAGGACGCTCTCGTTGTGGGTCCTAACCCTGTGGACATCAACGTAGCCGTAGGCTACAACCTTGCCTCCTTTCCTCACTATGTAGATTGACACGAGGCGTGAGCTTATGGGAACTCCCGCGATCCTTTCAGCCTCATTCTTCTGCTCCTTCTTCAGAACTATGTTCTTTATCTGAATCTCAGCCCCCGGGTAGAGAGCCCTCAGGGCGTTTTCGGGTGTGTTGAAGTCCCTCTCAAGGGAGAAGGAAACGAAGCTGAGAGCAAGGGCAAGTATAAAGAACAGGCTTCTCATCGTAATAAGATTATAGTAAAAATTTACATTCAATCTCAATTTTAAAACCCCGAACCTTATTATCATATTAGAATTTACTTATATATGCTGTCCCTTCAAGGGTGTGGATTATAATTAAAGTCAGCCGGAGTGGCGGAACTGGCAGACGCGGGGGATTCAAAATCCTCTGCCCGCAAGGGCGTGCGGGTTCGACTCCCGCCTCCGGCACGAGGAAAGAAGGATGCATATCCTCTTAGTCGGTCTTGGCAACATGGGGATGAAGTATCTTGCCAAGCTTGAGGAGCTTGAGGAGCTCCCCGTCCTCTGCGATGTTGACCCCTACAAGAACGTGAAGAAGTATCCCTTCTACTGCCACTTCGGTGATGTTAAGGAGGAGATAAAGAGGGCAATAGTTGCTATAAATCCTGAAAGCCACGTTGAGGTAGCAAGGGAGTTTCTCAAAAAGGGTGTGCCGGTTCTCCTTGAGAAGCCTCCCGCAAAGTCCAGCGAGGAATTTCGCACCATAGCCCACAGTCCTCTCCTTGAGGTCTCAGAGATAGAGCTCTACTCCTTTCCCGTCAGGAGCTTTCCCAGAGGGCTTGAGGTCAGTGAGATACTGATAGAGAGGCTCAACAGGGGCAGGGGCTACATAAACCCCCTTTGGGACCTTGCCTGGCATGACCTTTACGTTCTCCAGTACCTTTTCGGAGATATTGAGCTCAAGGGCTTCAGCAATGGGGATGTGTGGAAGCTGGAGGGCACCGCTGGAGGTGTTCCCTTTCTCCTGAGGGCAGCCTGGGAGTATAGAGGTGAAGTCACCCGCAGATGGCTTCTGAAGGGGAAGGAAGAGGTTGAGATGAACTTCCTGACTGAGGAGCTCAGGATTGGGGGAAAGGTGCTCAGGAAAGGCTCTGGAGACAAGCTCAGGGATATGGTGGGCGACTTCATCGCAGGCAAAAGAAGGGAAGGTTCAGCCCAGAGGGCACTGAGAAACCTTGAGCTTCTGGAATCCCTCTTTGTATAATTGAACCTTAAATAAGAAGGGAGGTGAGGTATGTATAAGCTGCTCTTAGCGGGTCTGTTTTTCGTCTCTTTCCTTTACGGGGCTTCCTACGAGAGCTGTCTGAGGGGAGCTATATCCATTGAGAGGGCGGTTGAGATAGGCAGGGAGTACGTGGGAAAGCCTTACAAGGTTTGGATAGGTAAGTCTAAGAGAACGGGGGAGTGCTTCTGGAAGGTGAAGGGAACTGAGGGCTACCTCATACTTCAGGCGAGCAGCGGGGAAGTCATAAGGT
>NZ_JBWONM010000005.1:0-2452 GCF_056450045.1 Hydrogenivirga sp. | reverse complement strand
CATACTCTTACCTCAAGTACAGAGGTAGAATACTGGGTGCTGTGGTGAGAACTAAGGACAACGTCTCTCCCGTTTTCGTATCTGTGGGGCACAGGATAAGCCTGAAGACCTCCATAGAGCTCGTCCTGAAGACCTCAAGGTACAGGATACCTGAACCCACAAGGCTTGCCCACAACCTACTCCAGAAGGTCAGGAGGGAGAGCCTACGATGAAAATTAAGGAAATTAGAATATATTTATATCCTGATAGGAGGTGAGAGATGCTGCTCGGTCTGGATGTGAGAGCCCAGATAAAGGAGATACTTGACAAGGAGTTTAAAGAGCCTGTTACCCTCAAGCTCTTTTCACAGGCTATAGGCTGTGAGAGCTGTCAGACGGCTGAGGAACTACTGAAGGAGCTTGCGGAGGTCGCCGGCGAAGAGAGGATAAAGTACGAGCTCCACGTCCCGACCCTTGAGAAGGAGCTTGCCCAGAAGTACGGCGTTGACAGGATACCCACTATAGTGATAGAGGGAGACAAGGACTACGGCATCAGGTACATAGGGCTTCCCGCAGGTCTTGAGTTCAGCACCCTCATTCAGGGGATAATCCAGGTTTCCAAGAGGGAGCCAAACCTCTCCGAGAGCACCCTTGAGCACCTGAAGAAGATAGACCTGCCAATAGAGATAATGGTCTTTGTGACCACCTCCTGCGGATACTGCCCTGCGGCGGCGGTGATGGCTTACAACTTTGCCTTAGCGAGCGACTACATAACAGCGAAGGTCATAGATGCCTCCGAGAACCCCGACTTAGCCCAGAAGTTCCAGGTGGTCGGCGTCCCCAAGATAGTCCTTAACAACGGTGTGGCTGAGTTCGTGGGTGCTCAGCCCGAGAACGCCTTCCTTGGCTACGTTGTTGCAACCTACGAGAAACTCAAGAAGGAAGGCGGAGTTTGAGGGAGTTGGAGAGAAGGCCTCTGCGGGAGTTTACAGCTCCCGTGGTTGAGGTCATAGAACAGACACCTACCACGAGAACCCTCGTGTTTGACATAAGTGGGGAGGAGTTTGAGTTCTATCCCGGTCAGTATGTGATGCTCAAGGTCCCCTACCCACCTACCGGTGAGGAGTTGAAGAGGGCTTACTCAATTGCCTCAAGCCCTCTCCAGAGGAATAGGCTGGAGCTTACGATCAAGCGGAAGGAAGGGGGTAAGGCGTCCGTCATACTGACGACCCAGGTAAGGGAAGGGGACAGCTTTTTCATAAAGGGACCTTACGGTAAGTTCTACTGGACGGAGGAGCTCTCCACCCGTATTGTGCTCATAGGTGCTGGGAGTGGCGTAGTTCCGCTGATGTCAATTCTGAGGTACATAAGGGACAAGGAGCTCCACAACGTGAGGGCTACACTGCTTGTATCCTACACATCCTATGAGGAGATAATCTACAGGAAGGAGCTGGAGGAGCTCTCCAGACACTCAAATATCAAAGTTAGAATTACCTTGACGAGGAAGGTTCCCGAAGGTTGGAAAGGGCTGAGGGGCAGGATTGATGCGGATATGGTTCTGGGGGAGGTTGAGGATATACCAGCCAACCTTTACTACCTCTGCGGACCTCCCGCCTTTGTGGATGACATGAAGGAGCTCCTTCTCCAGCTCGGTGTTGAAAGGAAGCAGATAAAGACCGAAAGGTACGACTAAAGTCCAAGGAGCTTTTCGTATAGTCTCAGATAACTCTCTACAAAGCTCTCCTCCCTGAACATCCTCGCCCTTTCCCTTGCCTTCTCCGAGTATTTATCCCACAGTTCCCTGTCATCCAGAAGCCTGAGGATCTCCTGGGCGACCTCCTCCTCCGATTCCTCACACAGCACTCCCCCCTCTCCGACCACCTCGGGGGCTGAGCCCTTCCTAAGGGCAACAACTGGGAGCCCACAGCCCATAGCCTCACCGAACACAAGACCGAAGGTCTCCGTCTTTGAGGGAAGAAAGAAGAGAGAGGAAGAGCGGTAGAGGTCAGGGAGCTTCCTCCTCTCAACCCTACCTAAGAACTTAACCTTCAGCCTCAGCTTTTGGGCGTATCTCCTTAGCTTCTTCTCCTTGGGTCCTTCCCCCGCTACCCAGTACTCGGTTCCTCTCTCCCTCTGAACGATAGCCATAACCCTGAAGGCAAACTCAAGGTTCTTCTCAGGGGCGAGCCTTGAGACCGTTAGGACCCTGTTCCTGAACTCTGGAGGGCTTGGGAAGAAGAAGTAATCGGGTATTCCTGGATATATAACTTCATAGACCCTTCCTTCGCCGAGGAAGGGGGCGTAGGTGTTCTTCTGGTACTTTGATAGGAATACGAGGGCGTCCGTCTGCCTGCTCATGAACCCAACGAGGAGCTTAGCCATCTTCCCGTTGTCAAGCTTTATTGAGTAGTGGGAGATGTGCCTTGGGTCTATGTGGATAGTTCCCACGACCGGTCTTTTTATGTACTTGGATA
>NZ_JBWONM010000004.1:0-9101 GCF_056450045.1 Hydrogenivirga sp. | reverse complement strand
TTCACCCTCGGTATGTACCCGTGATGGTCCGCTCCCCACAGGTCTATCACCTTTTCAAAGCCCCTCTGAAACTTCTCCCAGTGGTAGGCTATGTCTGAGGCAAAGTAGGTGTAAGAGCCGTCCGACTTTATGAGAACGCGGTCCTTGTCGTCTCCGAACTCTGAGGTCTTCAGCCAAAGGGCTCCTTCGCTCTCATAAACGAGCCCCTTTCTCCTGAGCTCCTCAATGAGCTTATCAACCAGCCCCCTTTCGTAAAGGCTCCTCTCGCTCTGCCACACATCAAACTCTATCCCCATGTCGGATAGGTCCTTCCTTATCTCCTCCATCATCGCATCAAGTCCGAAGGCAGAGCAGAGCTCAACCTCCGAATCCCCCTTCAGCTTTGAGAGGTAGTTGAGAGGAAAACTGTAGCCGTGGGAAAGTATCCTCTCCTTAGCCTCCCTTACCCTTCCCTCTGTGAGGAGCTCACCCACAGCCTCCCTGAGGAGCTTGGCAAGCTCTACAACGTACTCCCCCTTGTAGCCCTCCTTTTCAAAGAGCTTCTCTATATCTGGTTTCTCTTTCCCGAAGAGCTGAAGGTATCTGTAAAAGATGGACACACCGAGCAGATATACCTGCCTGCCAGCATCGTTTATGTAGTACTCCCGGGTAACATCAAAGCCGAAGAACTCAAGGAGCCTTGCAAGTGTATCTCCAACAACCGCACCCCTTCCATGCCCTAAATGGAGCGGACCCGTTGGATTTGCACTCACGAACTCTATCTGCACCCTCTTACCCCTGCCAAGGTCTTCCCTGTAGTAGTTCTCTCCCTCCGAGAGAAGCCTTCCAAACTCCTCCCTTATGAGCTCCTCCGAGAACTTCACGTTCACAAAGCCGCCTACCGCCTCCACCTCCCCAAGTCCTGCGCTGGAGGACATATGCTTTGCAAGCTCCATCGCTACATCCTGGGGCTTCCTGCCGAGCTTCTTTGCTATAAGGAAGGCAACGTTGGTGGAAAGGTCTCCGTGCTTCTCTTCCCTTGGCTTCTCTACCTTGAAGGGAGGGGGTTCAAAGCTGTAAAGCTCCTTTATGCTCTCTATTACTGATCTTTCTACCCTTTCCTTCATAAGAATTAAGATTATAACTACTTCTTCAGGCTCTCCTGAAGGGTGTCTCTGAACACACTCTTCCTTTCCTCGCTGTATATCTCCGTTATCCTGACGCCGAACCTCTCCCCAACTACAACGAGCTCGCCCTTGGCAATGAGCTTGCCGTTCACCTTTATGTCAACTGGTTCGGTTGTTTCCCTGTCCAGCTCAAGAACAGAGCCCGGACCTAAGTTTATGAGCTCCCTTATCTGTATGACGGTCTCTCCCACGACCACCTCAACCTTGAGAGGTATCTCCATGAGCCTGTCAAGGATCTTCGCTATGTCTCTTTCCGTTATCTTCTTCTGGGAAGTCTGTTCTTGAGGCTTCTCCTCTACCTTTGCCTCTTCAGGCTCCTCGGTTTTCTCCTCCTCCCCTGAGGGCTGTTGCTGGGCTAAAGCCTCCTCCCACTGCTTTGCAAGCTCCTCCTGAGATAGCTCTTGCTGGTCTTCCTTTTTCTCCTCTTCCGCCATAGGGAATAATTTATAACCTTTTCAGTCCATTTTCTCTATCTCTTTTAAGAGCTCCTGAGCCATCTCCTCCTCGGAGACCTTCTTTATAGGCTTTCCCTCCTTGAAGAGCCAGGCAAAGCCCCTACCACAGGCGAGCCCTATGTCCGCCTCCCTCGCCTCTCCTATGGCGTTTACCACACAGCCCATTATCGCCACCTTAAGGGACCTATCTACCCCCTTTAACTTCTCCTCAACCTCCCTGACTACCTTCTGGAGGTCAACCTCAATCCTTCCGCAGGTGGGGCAGGCAACTATATCAACACCCTTCCTCCTGAGTCCGAGGGACTTCAGTATCTCGTAGGCAGTTTCTACCTCAACTACGGGGTCCTCTGTAAGGGATACCCTGACGGTATCGCCTATGCCCATGTAAAGGAGAATACCTATCCCTACGGAGGACTTTATAATCCCCTTGTTCCCCATGCCTGCCTCTGTTATCCCTATGTGGATGGGAACATCGCTCTGATGGGCGAAGATGAGGTTTGCCTTCACGTTCTCAAGGACTTCAGAACCCTTTATTGAGACCTTGTAGTTCGTAAAGCCCCACCTCTCAAACTTCTCCGACCACCTGAGGGCGCTTTCGGCAAGGGCTTCCGCACTCGGATAGCCGTACTTCTCAAGGAGGTCTTTCTCAAGGGAGCCGGAGTTCACGCCTATGCGAACAGCCACGTTCTTGATCTTCGCCTCCTGGACTATATCCCTTACTACCTCCTCCTTTCCTATGTTGCCAGGGTTTATCCTTATCCCGTGAACACCCTTCTCCATGGAGAGGAAGGCGTAAGAGGGGGCGAAGTGGATGTCCGCTATTATGGGAATGGGGCTTTTGGAAACTATCTCCTCAAGAACCTCAACGTCCTCCTTGTGGGGAACCGCAACCCTCACTATCTCACAGCCAGCTCTGTGGAGTCTCTCTATCTGAGATAGGGTTGATTCTACATCGTGGGTCTTGGTTGATGTCATAGACTGGACAACAACGGGGGCATCACCCCCGACCTTAACCCAGCCTACACTTATCTGGCGTGTCTTTCTACGCTCAATCATAGAGGATAAGATATCTCACTCCGAGCTATTTGGGAAGCCCTTATCTATGATCTGGAGTATACCTCTGTAGTCTCTCTTCTCAATCAGCCTTTCAACCTCAGCAATTAGCTTCTCCTCCTCCCCAGATAACCTGTATTTTCTTAGCTCTTCCAGCACCTGCTTTATCTGTCTCGCCCTTCTCCTGCGGGCGGCCTCTGCAAGCCTTCCAAAGAGCTCCTCTCTCTTCTCCTCGCTCAGTTCTTCCTTAGAGCTTTCCTCTTCCTGCGGATTGCCTGTCAGCTTCCGTATGTCTGAAATTACCTTTGAGAGCTGAGTGTAGAACTCCTCAAAGAGGTCCCTGTCAAGGGTAAGTTCTATATCCTTGGCTATTTCGCTCAGGCGCATGGCTCCTATGTTGGCGCTGAGACCCTTTATCGTGTGGGCTGTTCTTTTCAGCTCCTCCTCCCCGAGGTCTTCAAGCTTTACATCTTTGTAGTTCTCGTAGAACTTCCTCAGGATCTTCAGGTAGAGCTTCTTGTTTCCTGCCATACGGGAGAGCCCGAGCTTCACATCAATGTGTTCCATGGCCGGAAGGCTATCACTCTCTTCTTGCTCGGGGGCTTCTTTGGGGCTTTCCTTCGGGCGGATGTATTTAAGAAGGACTCTGTAAAGTTCATCTACATCAATGGGCTTGGTCAGGTGATCGTTCATACCCGCCTCTTTCGTCTTTTGAACGTCCTCTCTCATGGCGTGGGCGGTCAGGGCTACTATAGGTATGTCCTTGTCTTTCTCCCTTATCAGCCTCGTCGCCTCGTAGCCATCCATGACGGGCATCTGCACGTCCATTAGGATAAGCTCGTATTTGTTTGGGTTTGAGTTGAACTTCTCAACCGCCTCCTTGCCGTTCATGGCGGTATCTATCTCTATAACGCTACCCTCTAAGAGTCCGATTATTATCTCCTGATTGGTCTGGTTGTCCTCAACGAGGAGTATGCGGCTACCCCTCAAAACCGATATGTCAGTTTTTGGTCTTTCTTCGCGCTTTTGGGGTGTCCTTACCTTTCCTCCGAGGAACACATCCCTGAGTATGGAGTCAAGGATCTTCAGGTCAAGGGGCTTTTGGAGGAATACATCTATTCCGACCTCCTTCGCCCTTTCCTCCACATCGGATCTCCTGAAACTGCTGACCATGATTATCATGGGACAGGCATTTCTTCGCCCGTTCTTTATCTCATTTATACGTTTTGCCGTCTCTATGCCGTCCATTCCCGGCATGTTCCAGTCCATCAGGACGAGGTCGTATTCTCCTTCACAATCTTTCAGCATCTCTATGGCTTCCTCTCCGCCGTAGGCGTGTTCAATCTCAACCCCAAAGACCCGCAGGTTGCTCTCAAGTATCTCATGCCAGAGCTTGTTGTCATCCACGATGAGGATCCTCTTGCCTTCATAGTTACCAAAGCTGGTCTCTTCCTCAGCCTCGGGGAGCTCTATCTCAAAGAAGAACTTGCTACCCTTTCCGGGTTCGCTCTCAACCCATATCCTTCCGTTCATTAGCTCTACGAGCCTCTTTGATATGGCGAGTCCAAGACCTGTGCCTCCGTACTTCCTCGTGGTGCTTCCGTCAGCCTGAGTGAAAGCCTGAAAGAGTTTCTTCTGTTCTTCCTTGCTCATGCCTATGCCGGTGTCCCTAACGCAGAACCTCACCCTTCCTTCCCCAGCTCTCTTCACAGAGAGCTCTATCTCACCTTCCTCCGTGAACTTTACCGCATTGCCCATGAGGTTCGTAAGTATCTGGGATATTCTGAGGCTGTCTCCGTAAAAGTACCTCGGCAAGGAAGGGTCGTAATCCACTATCAGCTCAAGGTTCTTCTCGTGGGCTTTGAACTCTATTATGTTTATGACGTTGTCTATGGCCCCAAAGAGGTCAAACTTTACCCTTTCAATCTCCATCTTGCCCGCTTCAATCTTGCTTATATCAAGTATGTCGTTGATTATCCCGAGGAGATTCTTGGCGCTCATGTCGATCTTTGTGAGGTAGTCCCTCTGCTTTGGAGACAGCTCTGTCTGGAGCAGAAGGTAGGTCATCCCTATTATGGCGTTCATTGGAGTCCTTATCTCGTGGCTCATGTTTGCCAGAAACTGGGATTTGAACCTCGCACTTTCCTCAGCCTTTTCTTTAGCCTCTTCAAGCTCCTTGGTTTTCTCCTTTACCTTCTGGTCCAAGTTCTTTATGTGGTCTTCAATGGTATCTACCATGAGGTTAAAGTTCTCGGAAAGGACCCCTATCTCGTCGTTTCGCCTTATATCGCTCCTTATGCTGTAGTCCCCTTCGGCAACCTTCTGGGTCAGCTTCGTCAGAGTGGAGATGGGGTTAAGGACCCTCCTTATGGTTATGTAGCTGTAGGAGCCAAGGGCAAGGAGCATACCGAAGGCTGTCAACCATATGAAGTTCCTTATTTCCATGGCGGTGGCTTTGAGCTCGTCAACGTAGATTGATGAAGCGATGTACCAGTCAAGATCGGGTATGTACTTTACCCATGATACCTTGTCGTATATATAATTCCCCGGGTCGTCAGGTCTGTCCCACTTGTAAAAGAGGGGTTTGCCTTCCCTTGCAGCTTTGACGAGGTCATTGAATATGTAGGTGCCCTTGCCCGGATTTTCAAGTGTTGAGAAGTTCGTCCCGTCTATGTTCTTGTTGGGATGTATAAGCATGTTTCCCTTTCCATCAAAGATATACAGGTACCCGCTCTTTCCTATCCTCGTGTTCTCTACCAGGCTTCTTAGCTCCAGCATAAGCTCCTTCTTTCTTCTCTCCACCTCCCTTGCAACGTCGTCAAGGTAAACTCCCGTCCCGACCACCATCTTCCAGTTTGGGAAGTCTTTAACGAAGGTGAGCTTCGGATAGGGTGTATCGTCGTTGGTATTCTTCTTCCACCAGTAAGTGTAAAACCCCTCTCCCTTGTGGCGTGCGATTCTAACAAGGTTGGGAACTATGAGATTTCCCTTTACGTCTTTGACCTTTGAAAAGTCCTTTCCCTTGAGGTAGGGGTGAGCTATGAGACCGCTGTTGTAGTCGCTTATGAAGAAGTAGTTGTTTCCTGCGTACCTTATCTTGCTGACCATATCTATCACTTCTTTTTTGAGCCTTTCGTTCAGGACGCTGTAGTACTCGCCCGTCCCTATTATCCAGTTGAAGGGTTTGAAGGTGAAAACGTAGCTTATCTTGTCCTCTACCTTCTTGGTTTTAGGGTTGAGCCACTGATAACGGACTATCCCCTCTCCCTTCTCTTTGCATATCTTTACCATCTCGTTGAAGAGATAGACCCCGTTGGGGTCCTTGTAGTTTCCGAGATACTTACCGTCCAAAGAGGGAATTATGGGGTGCATGACCATCCTTGGCTCAAAATCGTTTATCCAGAAGTAACCCACACCGTTCCCGTAGCGGTAGTTTTTAACGAACTCTATCATCCTTCTCTTTATCTCTTCCTCAGGTAGCTTCTCTTTATACTTGTTATACATTTCCGTCAGTATCTTCTTCATCTCATCGGTTCTTTCCTTTAGCACCGCCCCTATGTTTTCAGGATAAGACTGCTTGTACTTTATCTCTATCATTGACCAGACGGTATCGGTTAGATCTTTTAGCTCGTCTTTATGCTTCTGAATGATTATCTTTTTGTAGGTTTCCAGATCCTTGTTTACTCTCTCTACGAGGGTTACAGCCCTGCTCAGAACCTCTTTGGCGTTGTCTTCCTCTAACTCTTCAACGATGCTATCTACCTTTGAAGTTATGAACAGCGAAAGGAAAACTGTGTAAAGAAGAATTATGCTCACTACTATAAGGAGCACCTTGAAGAGTAGGGGAAATCTCAGAGCTCTCTTACCACTACGCAATTTCTGCCCCTTTCCTTTGCCTCATAAAGGGCTTCATCCGCCCTCTTGATTGCGGGCTCAACGCTCTCTTCCCTTTCAATGTCTATTCCTGAGACGCCAACGCTCACCGTCATATTCAGACTCTTGCCTTCAGGTAGCTCTACGGGAGACTCCTCTACATCCTTTCTTATCTTTTCCGCGACCGTCATCGCTCCTTCCACCGATGTATTGGGGAGAAGGACTACGAACTCTTCTCCTCCCCATCTGCAATTTATATCGCTCTTTCTCTGATTCTTCTTTAATATCTTCGCAAGCTCTATGAGAGCCCTGTCCCCTGCATCGTGTCCGTAGGTGTCGTTTATGGCCTTGAACCTGTCTATGTCAAGTATAAGAAGTGACAGTGGCTGACCTTCCCTGCGGGCTGTAAGTATGAAGTGTCTTGATATGTCCATAAAGTACCTTCGGTTGTAGAGCTTTGTCAGTGGGTCGGTCGTTGCCATGAGCCTTAGCTCCCTCTGGAGTTCCTGAAGCCTGAACTCCCTTCTGACCTTAGCCAAGAGCTCTTTCTGTTTGAAGGGCTTGGTTATGTAATCGCTCCCACCCAGCTCATAAGCCTTCTCTATGCTCTCCTCATCCGTTATGGCTGTTATAAAGATTATTGGGATGTCCTTTGTTTGAGGGTTTTCTTTTATCCTCCTGCAAACCTCAAAGCCGTCCATTTCCGGCATCATAACGTCAAGGAGTATAAGGTCCACCTTCTCCTCTTTGAGAATATCTAAGGCTTCCTGACCGCTCGTTGCCTCTATTACGTCGTATTCACTCAGAAGGTCCGCGAGTATATCAAGGTTTTCAACGGTGTCATCAACTATCAGGATAGTTTTGCCGTCCACCTTAGCTCCTGCGCATGGAATTTACATAATTAACGATAACATCTTAGCCTACCTTGCGCAAGAGCAAACGGGGAAACAGAAGCTCAGCTCTTATTTGGTGAGCTCTTCAAGGTCCTTTATAAGCTGGTCAATGTCTAAGGCGGGCATGGTGAGTGTCCTTATCGTTCCCCTTGAGCTGAGCTCTATAGCCATCTTTACAACGGTGTCGTTGTCCGGTGCCTCAAGGATATTTACGAAGTCGTAGGGTCCCATAACCGCATACTGGGCAAGTATCTTGACGCCGAACTTGTCCATAACCTCCCTGTCAACTTCCCTTATCCTTGCAGGCTTGTTCTTGAGTGTCTTCGCTCCCTCATCGGTCAGTGTTGTCAGCATCACAAATACTGGCATGACCTTCACCTCCTTAGCTTCTATTTTATACCACCCTTATGCCAAAGAGCTTCTTTACGATACCTCCGAAGGTGTACCCGAGACCAATGTAGAGGAGCAGCACCCCCAGCACAAGGCGCAGCTTTTTCTCCCTCAGGTACCTTGATAGATGGGGTCCTAAGAGGGAGCCTATGAATACCCCGAGGACCTCTATGCCGAGCAGTGCAGGGTCTATCTTTGCTCCCAGATTCAGGTAGTTGCCCACGCTCACTAGCATGGTTATCAGGATTGATAGGGCGCTCGTGCCGGGTACGAGGAACATAGGTATCCCCATAGCTGATACCATGAAGGGAACGAGCAGGAAACCTCCTCCAACACCGAGGGCTGAGGAGACTACAGCGACGGCGAAGCCTGCAAGCACGGGCGTGAGCGGATTGAAGCTGTAAATCCTGCCTCCAAACTCAAGCTTTATCCCTTTAAGGGAGAACTCCCTTGTTCTGAGGTCTGAACCCGTCATGCCCTTTATGCTCTCCTCTATCTCCTTCACCCTTTCCCTCTTCTTCCTGTGGAATAGGTCGTAGAATATTTTCAGGGCTACCATCAGTGTGAAGATGCCAAAGAGGGGCTTGTAGCTCTTTATGTCCGGCAGGAACCTGTAAGAGAGGGTTGAGCCTATGAAAGCCCCCGCGATGCTCCCCACACCCAAGAGGAAGCCCAGAAGCAGGATAACCCGTCTCTGCCTCCAGTAGGAGGGAACGGAGACGAGGGTTGAGGTCAGAATGAGTATCTGATTCATGAGCTTCACGCTGTTGGCGTAGGGTATGCCGAAGATGGATATGTGCCCAACGCCCGCAAGTATTCCTCCCGCAGCCCCAACCGTTGAGAAGACGAGACCCGCAAAAAGGCTCCAGAGAAAGGCTAAGAAGGGATTTATCTCTATACTGAAGGCTTCTGATACCACACCTTAGATTTTACCTCCTTAGCCTCTCTTCTATCATCCCAATGAGGGGTGGAAGCCAGCAGAGGTTTGCCGCTATAGTCTCAAGAGCTACAAAGAGGTTCGTTGTGGGGGAAAAGCCCAGAAGCCTTGCTGTCAGGAGTCCCAAGGGAACAATTAGTATTACTATAAGGCTCGTAAGCATTACGGGACTCTTTATGTACCGAAGGAAGGCTCTCTTTAGACTCTGTTCGTGCCTGTAGATGTATATAAAACCCGAGACATTTGCTCCCATCTGGTCGCTCATCGCATAGAAGTAAGGTATGTAGAAGCCCTGCCAGCCGTAAACATCCACACCGGCGAGCCTGCTGAGTAG
>NZ_JBWONM010000003.1:0-3014 GCF_056450045.1 Hydrogenivirga sp. | reverse complement strand
CGAGGGAGTACATCAGCGAAGAGATAGACCCTTCCCTCTTTAGCCCCCGCAGGTGGGCAGAGGGAGGTGCCCACGAGTGCATAAGACCGACAAAGCCCCTTGATGGAGAGGAGCTAAGGTCCGTGATGCTGTCGGGGCAGGTTCAGGATCTTGGCAAGGACCACATAGTCCTTTACGACCTGATATTTAGAAGGTTCATGGCATCTCAGATGAAGCCGGTAAAGGTCAAGCTCAAGAAGGTTAAGGTCAAAGCTCTTTCCTTAGAGCAAGAGGTTGAACTCAGAACCGAAGTCCTCAGCCACGGTTTTGACCTCCTTTACCCCGTAGAGCTACAACCAGAGCTTGAGGGCGAGATTGATGTATCAGAGTTAAAGGAGCTAAGGGAGGTTCCGATGGCTTACCTCTTTACCCAGGGGAGCCTCGTCCAAGAGATGAAGAGGAGGGGGATAGGTCGTCCCTCCACCTACGCGAGCACTGTTGAGAAGCTCCTTGATCGGGGCTACATCATTGAAAGAAACGGCTTCTTAATACCTACAAAGCTGGGGAAGGAGATATACGAGTTCCTGAAAAAACAGGAGAAGATAATCCCCTTCGTATCCGAGGAGTTCACAAGACACCTTGAGGAGCTGATGGACAGCGTTGAGGAGGGAAAGGCTGACTACAAGGAGATTCTGAGGGAGCTCTACGAAGATATAATAGAGTTTGAGGCGAGCGTGAGGAGGTAGTAAGCATGAACTATCATCCGCTGGTTATATACTTTGCCGTTGGAGCTCTTGTCTCCTCCTACCTTGCGTACTTTCTGCACTTCACCTTCCTCAGGAGGAGCTTCGTATTTTACTACGCCCTTACGAACCACGCCATATCCGTTCTCTTCTCCATACTTGCTGTTCTCACGGGTCTATCCGTTGCCGGAACCCAGTACGTTCAGCAGAAGGCACCCTTCATCTTCCTTTTCCCCCACAAGTGGCTCGGGATAGGACTCGCAGCCTACACCTTGATAACCTTCATACCCCTCTGGATAAAGCAGGTTGATACGAACAGGAAGTTAGGAATAACCTTCTCCTTCATAGGACTTGCCCTCTCCCTCGGCGTGCTCACCTTTGGCTGGCTCCTGAGATTGATTTTCTTCTAAAGGGAGATAATTTTTAGCTTATGCTTGAGGGATACAAGCTCCTTTCAAGATACAAGGGTCCGGAGGATATCAAGGCACTCTCTTACGAGGAGCTCTCAGAGCTCGCCCAGGAGGTCAGGAGGTACATAATAGAGGTCACCTCCAAGAACGGCGGTCACGTTGGACCTGGACTGGGCGTGGTTGAGCTCACCATAGCCCTGCTGAGGGTCTTTGAGCCCCCAAAGGATACGGTTGTCTGGGATATAGGACACCAGGGCTATCCATGGAAGATACTCACAGACAGGAAGGAGAGCTTCCCGACCCTGAGGCAGTACGGCGGTATAGCTGGCTTTCTGAGAAGGGAAGAGAGCCCCTACGATGCCTTTGGTGCCGGACACAGCTCCACATCAATATCCGCCGCTCTGGGCTTCAGGATAGCTAAGGACCTGAAGGGAGACGATAGCTTCGTTGTAGCTGTTATCGGCGACGGAGCGATGACCGCTGGGATGGCTTTTGAGGCGCTCAACAACGCCGGACACCTTCGTCCCGACAGGTTTATAGTCATACTCAACGACAACGAGATGTCCATATCTCCCAACGTGGGCGCCCTCTCCACATATCTGAGCAGGATAATAAGCGGGCACTTCGTTCAGGACACGAGGCAGAAGGTAAAGAACCTTCTCAGACACTTCGGTGAGACACCCCTGAGGTTCATGAAGCTGACCGAGGAGTTCTTCAAGGGGCTCATATCACCGGGGGTGATATTTGAGGAGCTCGGCTTCAACTACATAGGCGTTGTGGACGGGCATAACCTTGCTGCCCTTGAAAGGACTCTAACGAACATCAAGGATATAAAGGGACCGATACTGCTCCACGTTGCCACCAAGAAGGGTAAGGGCTATCCCCATGCAGAGGAGGACCCTGTCAAGTGGCACGGCGTAGCCCCTTACAAGGTTGAGTCGGGGGAGATAATCAAGAAGCCTTCTCCCCCTTCCTGGACCTCCGTTTTTGGGAAGGCGATAGTTGAGCTCGCGGAGCAGGATGAGAGCATAGTGGCTATAACGCCCGCCATGAGGGAGGGCTCCGGTCTGGTTGAGTTCGCCAAGAGGTTTCCTGAGAGGTTCTTTGATGTGGGCATAGCGGAACAGCACGCCGCAACCTTTGCCGCAGGGCTCGCCTGTGAGGGCATGAAGCCCGTTGCAGCCTACTACTCAACCTTCCTCCAGAGGGCTTACGACCAGGTCATCCACGATATAGCCCTCCAGAACCTGCCAGTTACCTTTGCCATTGACAGGGGTGGTCTCGTGGGCGATGACGGACCCACCCACCACGGCGTCTTTGACCTCTCCTACCTCAGGTGCATACCAAATATGGTGGTGAGTGCCCCCAAGGACGAACAGGAGCTGAGAAACCTCCTCTACACGGCGGTAAATAGCAAAAGACCCTTCGCGGTCAGGTATCCGAGGGGAGCAGCCTACGGTGTCCCGACCGAGGGTTTTGAGGAGATTGAGATAGGAAGCTGGGAGGAGCTGTTGGAGGGAGAAGAGCTCGTGATCCTCGCCGTTGGCTATCCCGTCTATCAGGCTCTCAAGACGGCAGAGAAGCTTTACAAGGAAGGAATAAAGGTAGGGGTTGTGAACGCCAGGTTTGTCAAGCCTATGGATGAGGAGATGCTCCTCAAGCTCGCTAGCAGGTACGAGGTCTTCCTCACAGTTGAGGACAACACGGTTGTGGGGGGCTTTGGCTCCGGAGTGCTTGAGTTCCTTGCCAGAAAGGGGAGTTTCAAGAGGGTCGTCAACCTCGGTGTACCCGACAGGTTCGTAGAACATGGAAATCAGAACCTCCTCAGGAATATGGTTGGAATAGATGCGGAGGGCATTGAGAAAAAGGTCAAGGAGCTCCT
>NZ_JBWONM010000002.1:0-5235 GCF_056450045.1 Hydrogenivirga sp. | reverse complement strand
CGGAGACCTTCGTAGCCCTGAAGCTCTTCATAGACAACTTCCGGTGGGAGGGAGTTCCCTTCTACCTCAGAACGGGAAAGAAGCTCAAGGAGAAGAAGACCCAGGCGGTTATAGTCTTCAAGGAGGTCCCCGGAAACTTCGGTCGCATCCTGGGGTGTATGCCGGCGAGCAACAAGTTCCTCTTTGAGATAGCCCCTGGAAGTAGCGTGCGCTTCTTCTTTGAGATGGCACCCCCCGAGGGATTCTTAGCCTGCCCCGTTGAGAGGAGCATGGAGATAGACCTTGCGGGTGAACTCGGCAGTTTGCCCGAAGCCTACGAGACACTGATTGAGGACATAGTTAAGGGAGACCAGACCCTCTTCATAAGGGAGGACGAGTCAGAGCTCGCCTGGGAGATAGTTCAGCCGATCCTTGACAGGTGGACTCAGGAAGACTCCATCCCGGAGTACGAACCCGGAAGCTACGGACCCGAAGAGGCTCAGAGGCTCGTGGAGAGCGATGGAAGGAAGTGGGTTCTCCTTTAAGGTGGTGAGCGGAGGGGAAGAGGAGCTCCTCGGAAAGCTCCTTGATCACTTCCTCGCTTTTGCGAAGGAGACGGTTGGGAAGAAGGGGGTATTTCTGTCAGCCCTCGCAGGGGGTAGGACGCCCAAGGGTTTTTATCACCTCCTTTCGGAGAGATACGAGCTCTGGGACAGGAGCCGGTTCTACCCAACCGATGAGAGGTTTGTCCCCTCCGAAGATGACCGCAGCAACTACCGTTTCCTGAAGGAGAGCCTCGGAGAGAGGGCAAGGCTCTACAGGGTAAAGACAGAGCTTTCCCTCAGGGAAGCCTGCGAGGACTTTGACAGAGCTCTTGAAGAGGCAGGAGCTATGGACTTCACCCTCCTCGGCATGGGGGAGGACGGACACGTAGCCTCTATCTTCCCGGGTAAGCTCTGCGAAAGCTGTGGGAGGAACGCCTGCACCTCAGCCTCCCCCGATGGTCTTGAGCGTGTGAGCATGAGCCTTGAATACCTGAATCTCTCCAGGAGGATAGCCCTGCTCGTTCTCGGTGAGAGGAAGAAAAGAGCCCTTGAGATGCTCCTGAAGGGGGAGGACATCCCAGCCACCAAGGTCAGGGGAAGGGAGGAGACCCTTCTCTTCACAGACCTTCTCTAAAACAGAACGACCTCAACCTCCTCACCCCTCTTTATCTCCTTCACACCCTCGTAGACCACCATATAGGCGTTCGCTTCAACAAGAGAGGTGAGCATGTGGGACTGCTGTTTCTCAAGGGGTTCACAGAGATACCCACCATCCTCAAACCACACCCTCGCCCTTGCGAACTCCCTCCTTCTGTCGTCCCTACGGCTGAAGTCCCTCGTAGTCTTAGCCCTGACCTTCTTCTTGAAGACCTCCTTGGCACCCATCATCCCCCTTATGGCTGGATAGACCAGGAGGTCAAAGGCTACGGCGCAGGAGACAGGGTTGCCCGGCAGTCCGAAGAAAAGACCCTTCTCTCCGTATGTGCCGAAGAGGACCGGCTTCGCCGGTTTTATACGGAGCTTGTGAAACTTTACATCAATACCCACGTCCTTTACAAGGTGCTGAACGTAGTCCTTCTCCCCCATGGAGACACCGCCCGTCGTTATGAAGATGTCGTACTGATGACAGCTCCTCAGAACCTCAAGGAGCTCCTCCGGCTCGTCGGGTGCTATGCCCAGCTGGTGGGGGAGCCCTCCCGCCTGCTGAACGAGGGAGTAAAGCATGTGGTGGTTTGAGCTCCTTATCTGGGAAGCCCTGACCTGAGGCTCTCCGAGCTCAAGGAGCTCGTCCCCTGTAGAGAGTATCCCGACCCTCGGTCTCCTGAAGACCTCAACCATCGCCCTGTTGACCGAGGCGAGCATGCCCACCTCGTAGGCTCTGAGCTCCTTCCCAGCCCTGATAACAACCTCTCCTTCCCTTATGTCCTCACCCCTGCGCCTTACGTTAGCCCCTCTCCTCAGCTCCTTCAGGATATAGACCCTGTCCCCCTCAGTCCTCGTGTACTCCACCGGAACGACGGTGTCCGCCCCTTCGGGTAGCGGAGCACCCGTGAATATCTTTACAGCGGTTCCCTTCTCAACCCTCAGGCTCTCCTCAGTGCCTGCTGCGTACTCACCCACTACCCTCAGCTGAGCGGGTCTCTCTTCGGAAGCTCCCTCTATGTCTTCGTACCTAACGGCGAAGCCGTCCATTGCAGAGTTATCAAAGAGAGGCTTGTCGGTGTCAGACCTCACATCTTCGGCAAGCACCCTTCCGAGAGCATCGTATATGAAGACCCTCTCCTTCCCGAGGATCCTCGTGTTCTCAAGGACTTCCCTCAGAGCATCTTCAAGGGGGGTAAGCTGGCTCATGGTGAGAAAATTATATATTGCAGAGTTTTCTTCAACCTATAGAATTATTCCATGGACCTGGAGATAGTTTCTAAAGGCAAGCACACCCTGCACGGCTTGAACTTCTACCTCTCTTACTTTGACGACGTGGCTAAGGTGCTTCCGAGGGAGGATTACTGCTTCATAGTGGGTGGCTGGGTCAGGGACAGGATTCTGGGTGAGCCAGTGGGACACAACATAGATGTTGACCTCTTGGTTACCTGCGATCCGGTCAAGGTAGCTCAGGACTTCGCCCGAAGGGTGGGAGGGCACTTCTTCGTCTTTGAGAAGAAGGGGCTCCTGATAAAGAGACCGGTTGTCGCCTCGGTTGTCCTGCACCTTCCACCCTACAGGTACAGGTTTGACTTCTCCCAGATAAAGGGCAAGGACCTGGAGAAGGCTCTGGAAGGGGACCTCAGGGATAGGGACTTCACCGCAAACGCGATAGCGGTGAACCTTGACGACGTTCTGAGCATAGGAGCAAAGCAGACCATAGTATTTGACCCCACGGGAGGTATAAAGGACCTTGAGGAGGGGCTCCTCAGACCCATCTCCTTGGAGAACCTCAAGAGGGACCCTGTCAGGATACTGAGGGGCTTCAGGCTTTCAGTGGAGAAGGAGCTGAGCCTCACAGAGGATTTCTACGAGTTCGTGGAGAAAAACAAAGGGCTAATAACGAAGGCTCCGGCAGAGAGGCTCACCCACGAGCTCTTCAAGATTATGAAACACCCTTCGGGCTCAAAGGTTATAAGGAAGCTATACGAGGTTGGGCTCTTAGAGGAGATAATCCCCGAGTTTGCCAAGCTCAGGGAGGTAAAGGACCAGGGGGAGCACCACATACACCCCCTTGACGAGCACACCCTCAGGATACTGGAGGAGGTTGAAAGGAGCATAGAGGAGAGGAGCAAGTACCTGAGCCTTGAGCTTCTCAAGGACTTCGGTTGCAGGCGTTTCCTGGGAGAGTTCACCGACGTTGAGCTCCTTAAGTGGGGTGCCCTTCTCCATGACATAGGAAAGCCGGACACCTTTGAGCTGAAGGAGGGGAAGGTGACCTTCTACAACCACGACAAGGTTGGCGAGCAGATAGTCAAGAGGATCGGGAAGAGGCTAAAGTGGGGAGAGGAGGCAACGAGCTTCATAGGGAAGCTCGTCCGATACCACCTGAGACCCTTCTACCTGAGGGAGTCCTTCCTGAAGGGAGAGCTAAAGAGGAAGGGCATGGTTAAGTTCTGGAGGGAGTGCGGAGAGATAGCTCCCCACCTCTTTCTCCTGTCCATAGCGGACGCTTACGCCAGCGGTGACAGCGAAGAAGAGATAAAGGCTCTCTTGGAGACCATAAGCGAGCTTGAGAGCTTTAAGAGGAACGAGCTGGGCGAAGAGAAGGTGAAGCCCCTCCTCAACGGACACGAGATAATGGCTATCCTTAGCATATCTCAGGGAAAGATGGTTGGGGAGATAAAGAGAAGGCTTGAGGAAGCCCAGATGGAAGGGATGGTGAGGACTAGGGAGGAGGCGATCCAGTTCATAAAGAAGGCTTACGAGGACATACTCAGCGCCGGCGGTGATGCTCATTAGCCTCCTTCTCCTCTTTCTTTCTTTAGCCCACGGAAAGCTCTACATCCTGTCAACAGAAGAGAACGAAGCCTCCTTCTCCGTCAAGAGGCTGGAGAAAGGCTTTTGCTTCAGCGGAAGACACTTTTACGAGGACAGGGGCTACGATGTCCTCCTTGGCTACTGCAACGGGAAGTGCAGGACCTACACCCTCGGTTCCGATGAGGACGACTACAGCTACACCTTAGAGAAGTATGGAAACCTCTGCCTTGCCGGGATAACCACTCTCCTGAGGGGAAGGATGGATATAGTCCTAGTCCTCTTCGGTGAAGGTGGAATGAAGGAGCTATCCGCCTTCGGGGGTGATGGGGACGATATGCTCTGGTACATGAGGAGGGTCAGAGGGGGCTACCTCCTCGTTGGAGGTGTTAAGGAGGATGACTGGGACATCTTAGTGATAAAGCTGGGGGAAGGGCTAAAACCTAAGTGGTGGAGGAGGTTCGGGACGGATGCTCAGGAGTACGCCTACGGCGTGGTGGAGAAGGGCGGAAGGTACTACGTTGTGGGAAGGAGCAACTACAGGGGAAACTGGGACGGCTTCATCCTCCTCCTATCGGAGGAGGGAAAGCTCCTTGAGTCCCACCTCTTTGGGAGCGAGAAAAAGGACTATCTCAGGTATGTGGGAGTGTACAGGGGGAAGGCCTTGGCTGTAGGGAGGTCTGAAGCCCTCGGAGACAGCGATGTTCTGCTCTACCTTCCGGAGGGGGACGGGTACTTCCTTTACGACGGCGGTGAGTTTGATTACGGAAGGGTATTTGAGGAGAGAGAAGGGGGCGTTCTCGTCATGGGGGATACCTACAGGGAAGGAGTGTCCGACGGGCTCCTGCTCTTTCTCAGAGAAGACTTCAGCCTCAGAGGGGCTTACAGCATCGGCGGGGATAGGATAGAGTCCATCAGATACCTTGATGGGGGATTGATAGCTGGCTACACCTACTCCTTCAGCCTTGACAACGATGTCCTCGTGGGCAGGCTCCCGAAGCTCTGCCCGGGCTTTATGAGGGAGCTTGATTTCAGGGAGGTAAAGGCTACCCTGAAAAGGCACCCCTACCCCCTTGAGGAGAGGGATTATGCCCTGAGAAGCTTGAAGCTGAACATCTCCCTTAGGGAGATTTACATGAAACTCTACAGCCCCTGTCAGGAGTAGATGAGAGCCTTCACCTTCGCAAGAAGGTCCTTTACCTCCTCCCTTATCTCACCCTCCCTCGGTTCGTCCTTGAGCTTTTCGTACAGG
>NZ_JBWONM010000001.1:0-3889 GCF_056450045.1 Hydrogenivirga sp. | reverse complement strand
CTTCACTACGAAGCTTACCCAGAGATGGCTCTTAAGGTGATAGGGAAGATAAGGGAGGAGACCATTGAGAAGTTCGGTGTTGAGGAGGTCTTTATACATCACAGACTGGGAGTAGTGCCGGTTGGAGAGCCTTCCTTCCTCGTGGTCGTCTTTGGAGGGCACAGGGAGGAGACCTTCAAAGCCTGTCGTTATGCGGTGGATGAAACCAAGAAGAGGGCACCAATATGGAAGAAGGAGGTCTTTTCCTCGGGCAGGGGTGAGTGGGTTATGGGGGCATAGATGTTGAGAGACAAGCTTGGAAGAGAGCTCAAGGACATCAGGATATCCGTAACCGACAGGTGCAACTTCAGATGCTTCTTCTGTATGCCCCCAGACAGTGAGATAGAGTTCCTGAGAAGGGAGGAGCTCCTCTCCTACGAAGAGATAGCGAGGCTTGTAAGACTACTGACGGAGCTCGGTGTTCGGAAGGTCAGGATAACGGGTGGAGAACCCCTCCTGAGGGCACACCTTGAAAACCTAATACATCTCCTCAGAGATAATGAAAAGCTCTCGGACATAGCCCTGACCACGAATGGCTACAGGCTCAGAGAGAAGGCTTATCCACTCAAGGAGGCGGGTCTAAGGAGGGTGACCGTGAGCCTCCTAACCCTGAAGGAGGACAGGTTCAGGAGGATGGTTGGGAGGGATGTGAGCCTTGGGTCGGTACTTGAGGGTATGGAGGAGGCTAAGGAGGTAGGGCTTACCCCCGTGAAGGTTAACACCGTTGTTGTGAGAGGTGTTAACGACGATGAGATACTTGACATAGCTGAGTTCTGCAGAGAGAGAGGGTATGTCCTGAGATTTATAGAGTACATGGATGTTGGGACCCTCAACGGGTGGAGTATGGATAAGGTAGTCCCAGCGGAGGAGATAGTAAAGAGCTTGAAGGAAAGGTATGAGCTTGAAGAGCTTGGCAGACAGGAGCCCAGCGAGACCTCCCTCAACTACCGCTACAAGGACATCCCCCTTGAGGTTGGCGTTATAGCCTCTGTTACCAAGCCCTTCTGTAGAGGGTGTACGAGGTTGAGGCTTTCCGCTGATGGGAAGCTCTTTACATGCCTTTTCTCTGGGAAGGGGCACGATGTGAAGGAGCTCCTTCGCTCCGGTGCTTCCGATGAAGAAATTGTGAACTTTATTACCTCCCTGTGGTCTGAAAGGGAGGACAGGTACTCCGAGCTCAGGCTCAAGAGCAGGACCAAAGCTGAAAAGGTTGAGATGTTCAGGGTCGGCGGGTGATAAGACCCTCAAGGATAACCTTCTTGAAGGATTCCCTGTCTTTAACTATCTTCCCTTTCCTTCCCCTTATGAACCACTGAAATACCTTTGCCTGCATCAGACCTATAAAGGAGAAGCTGACTTCCTCAACATCTATGTCAGCCCTTATCTTTCCCTTGCGTATACCCTCATCTATAACGCTTCCTACCTTCTTGGCGTAGGTGTTTAGAAACTCAAATATCATCTTCTTGAGCTTCCTCTTGTTGCTTCTGGAGAATTCAAAGCAGAGCACGGGGCTTATGCCCCGTGTCTCCTCCAGCAGGTCTATGTGTCCCTCAATGATCAGCTCCAGCCTCTCCACGGGGTCCTTTCCCTTCTCTATCGCCTCTTCAACCCTTCTCATGCACTCTTCTGTGTACCTTGAGATTATCTCCTCCGCTATGCTGTCCATAGTGGGGAAGTGTTTGAATATGGCAGCGTCCGATATGCCAAGCCTCTCTCCTATCCTCTTGGCGGTAAACATCTTGAGACCTTCGTGGGCTATTATCTGGGCGCCTACCCTGACTATCTTTTCCCTCGTGCTCTCCATAGCCTAACCTCTTAGCAACGGGAGCCGGGAGAGCCCTCACATTCCTTGCAGAGCTCCATCGGCTTCAGGTGTAGCAGCACTTCAAGAGCCTTCTCCTCAAACCAGGGTGAGATATCACCCCTCTTGACCTTCCAGAGGAAGTACTTCTCAAAGGCTGTCTTTAAGTAGTGAACCCATCCTGCCTTTTTCGTCTTAACCCACGCTCTCGGAGGTATGACCGGGTTTGCTATAAATCCGGCAGCCTCCTTTCCCATGTCGGCTATACATATCGCTGCGAGGGTGGGAGCGTACCTGTCCGGTGAGTTGTGGATGTCGTTCACTATGTTGGTGGCGACCGCAAGAGCCATTCCCTCTATCATCTGTCCCGTCTTGGGAGCACCCGTTGGGACTGGAGTCTTTTCAACAGGAGGTATGGCGGTGACCACACCGACTCCGTATATGTTCTCGTAGGTCGGGTTCTGGAAGCACCTGTTCACTATCACCATCTTGTTCATAGGGTTGGCAACCTTGTCCCCTGCGGAGGCAACCACCTCAGGACCCTGAAATCTCGGCATGAACATCGTGAGCTTTGCTGGCTCTTCGTAGGTGTTGCCATCAAGGTCTTCATACACCACCTTGTCCTTATCAATCTTTGTGACCTTGACGTTGGTTATGTACCTTATGTCCTTCTCCGCAAAAAGGTCTTCCATCATCCTCTTAGAGGGACCCACACCCCCGAGACCGAGATGACCTATGTAGGGTTCGGAGGTTATGTAGGTCATCGGGACCTTGTGTCTGAGATTCCTCTTCACGAGCTCGTAATTTAGCATAAAGGCAAACTCGTAAGCGGGTCCAAAACAGCTGACCCCCGGTATCGCACCTATTACCACCGGTCCAGGCTCCCTGTAAAACTCCTCAAGCCTCTTCTGGGTCTCAAGGGCATGCTCCGCCGTGCATACCGATGTGGAGTTTTCCTCCTGCCCCTCCGCACCGAACACGAGCTTGGGACCTGTGGCTATAACCAGGTAATCGTACTCAACATCCCTTCCGGATTTCAGCTTTACCTTGTTGTTGTCGGGGTCTATAGCCTCCGCAGCCTCGTTTATAAAGTCAATGTTGAACTTGGGAAGTAAAGGTGCGAGGGGTACGGTTATGTCTTCAAACTTCCTCCAACCTAAAGCTAGATGGGGATAGGCTGGGGTGAAGCCAAAGTAAGGTCTGTTTGATATCACCGTTATCCTCAGGTTCTTGTCCATCTTCCTCAAGTTGTAGGCTGTCGCTATTCCTCCTATTCCACCACCTATAACGACAACGTGTTTGCTCATCTCACACCTCCTGAAATTTAGTAAGTGCTAACTCTATTATATAGCTCTGTTCACCATCTTTCAAAGAGCATGTTTGGGCACTCTCCTGAGGATAAACATTCCTTGGGCTTGAAATTGCAAGGGCTATTAATTACTTATGTTTTGAGCTTTGTTTATTTGTTAATACATACTAACTAACTTTCTTTAGACCCCTAAATGCTTATTAAATAAAATAAACTGACATTAAAATCATTTTTTAAAATAAAAACCTTGCACCTCTTGAACCTCTGCTATATGATATTTTTCAGCTGATTTATATCATTTTTGTAAGTTTATGTTTACGCTAAGGAGGGATTGAGATGGCACAGGGAGCTGTTCATCATCCGCACCATGAGGTCAGCGTTTGGCCCTTCCCGATCGGTATCGGTATCCTGCTCGTGCCGATAGCCTTCACGATGTTCTTTCACTATGGCTGGCAGATGCCCGGTCTGATAACAGGTGGGGTTGCCCTCGTGCTCATACTCGTCGGTGCTGCCGGCTGGGCTAATGAGCACTTTGAGAGGGAAAAGGATGAGGGCTTCGGCTGGCTGGGAATTCTCACCTTTATACTTTCCGAGCTGGTCATCTTTGGAACGCTCTTTGCCTTCTTCTGGACCGCAAGAACTACCCACGCGGACGAATGGGCTAAGTGGGTGCCGGAGGGTATAAGCCTTGGAATGGCTGGATTGCTCACCCTTATACTTTGGGCTTCAAGCTTCACCAT